>DATFYA010000213.1 GCA_035315345.1 Candidatus Methylomirabilota bacterium | reverse complement strand
GGCGATGGCGATCGGCCGGATCCGGGCGCTCATCCCGCGACGCCCGGGGACGTGACGTCAGCCCGCCGCGAGGTCCGAGCCCCCGGCAGTGACGTAGCCCTGTTGCACGTCCCGCGCGCGCAGCGCCGGGTCGCGCTCCGCCGGGGGGCCGTACCCGCCGCCGCCGGGCAACAAGACCTCGACGAGGTCGCCGGGCCGGAGCGTCTGCTCGCCCTTGGGATTCGCCGGGGCACGGCCGTTGATCAGCACCTGGCCAGGAAGTCCGGGCCCGCCGCCGAAGAAGCCTTGCGCCGGGATGCGGGTGCGGTCGCAGAGCACCGAACAGGTCGCCGGCTGGTCGGACTGCACACGGAAGGCGATGACCTGCCCGAGCCCGCCGCGATACCGTCCGTCGCCTCCCGAGCCGTCGCGCAGCGCCTTGCGCTCGATCAGCAGCGGGGCGAGCGATTCGACGACCTCGACCGGCGTACCGAGGACTCCGGAGGGAAACGCGGTCGCCGACAGACCGTCCTGAGCCGGCCGGGCGCCGGTGCCACCCGAGCTGAAGAACGTGTAGACCCACGGGGAGCTGTCACGATGCTTGCCGGTGAGCTGGAGTCCCCAGATATTGGCGGAGCCCTCGGCCATCACCCGGTCCGGCAGCGCCTCCTTCAGCGCGCCGGCCACCACGTGGGGCAGGAAGTGGCCGACGATGTGCCGGGCCGCCACCGGGGCCGGGTGCTGCACGTTCAGGATCGAGCCTTCCGGCGCGGTGATCCGCAGGACCCGGAACGCGCCTTCGTTGTTGGGCACGTCGGGGCTGACGATGACCTTGACGCCGTAGGTCGTGTACGCCTCGGTGTAATTCATCACGACGTTGATGCCACGACGGCTCGCGGGCGACGAGCCCGTGAAGTCCACCCACAGGTCCTCACCGTCGACCGTGCAGCAGGCGTGGATCGTGATGGGCTCGTCGAAGCCGTCCGACGTCAGCGAGTAGCGATACTGTCCGGGACGCAGCGCGCCGATCGCCTGGCGCATGGCCCGCTCGGTGCGGCCGATGATCTCGTCGGCCAGCGGCTCGAGCCGGTCGAGGCCGAACTCGTCCATGAATTCGAGCAGCCGATCGCCGCCGACGCTGCCGCCGGCCACCTGGGCGTGGAAGTCGCCCATGACCAGGTCGGGCACCCGCGTGTTGGCCCGGATCATCGCGGCCAGGGACTCGTTCAGGCGACCGGCCTCGTAGAGCTTCATGATCGGGATGAAGAGGCCTTCCTCGTACACCTCCCGGGCCTCGGCGGAGAGCACGTGGCCGCCGATGTCCGCGCTGTGGCAGGTGGAGGCGAAGAAGGCCACGCAGTCCCGGCCGCGGAAGACCGGGTTGCAGACCGTCACGTCGTTGAGGTGGCCCGACGTCTTCCAGGGGTCGTTGGTGATGAGCACGTCACCCGGCTCGAGCCGCTCCAGCGGGTACGCGGCCAGGATGTGCTTCATGGCCAGCGCCATCGAGTTGATGTGGCCGGGGGTCCCGGTCACCGCCTGCGCGATCATGTAGCCCCGGCGGTCGAACACACCCGCCGAGAGATCGCCCGCCTCCCGCACGATCGACGTGAACGACGTGCGCATCAAGGCCGCGGCCTGCTCGTTGACGACACCGATCAACCGGCTCCAGCAGATGTCCAGCGTGATCGGGTCCATCAGCGTGCCTCCTCGGCAGACGGCGTGAGGATGAGGGACCGATGGGCGTCCACGGTCACCGTCGCGCCCGGCCCGACGACGGTGGTGGACTCTCGCTCCTCGACGATGGCCGGCCCGGTGAAGCGTGTGCCGGGGGCGAGCGCGTCGCGGTCGTAGACCGCGGTGTCGACGTAGCCGGCGGCTTCGGGGAAATAGGCTTGGCGGCGAGTCTTCATCTGCGGGGGCCCCGAAATGGCCCCCGCACTCCCCCCGGCCGCGGTCGACCGTTTACTTCTTGAAGGCTCTGTTGGATGCGGGGGCCCAGAAATGGCCCCCGGACTCCCCCCGGCCGCGGGCGACCCGAGAACGTCGGGGGCAGGCCCGGAGACGACGGCGCGCCAGTTGAGCGCCTCCAGCGGCACGCCCTGCGGCGTGCGGCTGTACAGAAGGCGATAGGCCGCCTCGAACGCGGTGGTGATGGCCTCGACGCTCTGCGGGCCGAGGGGGCCGAGCGGGATCGACACGTCCACCTCGTGTCCCTGTCCGAGATAGCGCATCTCGGCGCTGCGCCGCACCGCGATGTCGGCGTCCGGCACCCCGGCGCCGCGCACGATCCGCCGGCCCTCGGCCTCCATCTCGTCGAACAAACGATTGATCTGGGCCCAGTCGGCAGAGGCCATCCGCTGCGGGGCGGTGCGGACGAAGTCGAAGGCCAGCGGGGCCGCGAGCAGGCCGTAGGCCGACAAGGCACCCGCGCCGTGAGGAATGATGACGCGCGGCACCCGGAGGATCCGGCCGACGTGCCAGGCGTGCACCGGTCCGGCGCCCCCGAAGGCGAAGAGCGGATATCCGCGCAGGTCCTTGCCGCGCTCGATGCCGTGCACGCGGGCCGCGGCCGCCATGTTCTCGTTGACCACGCGATGGATGCCCCATGCCGCCTCGGTGAGACCGAGGCCCATCGGCCCGGCCACGCGCTCCTCGACGGCGCGTCGGGCCGCCTCCACGTCGAGGCGCATCCGCCCGCCCAGGAAGAAGCCCGCGTCGAGGTAACCGAGGAGCAGATCGGCGTCGGTGACCGTCGGCTCGCGCCCGCCCGCCCCGTACGACGCCGGCCCCGGATCGGCCCCCGCGCTGTCGGGCCCGACCTTGAGCAATCCCATGCGGTCGACCCGCGCGATGGAGCCGCCGCCCGCGCCGATCTCGATCAGCTCCACCACCGGCACGCGGATCGGCAGCCCGGAGCCCTTCTTGAAGCGATCGGCGCGCGCGACCTCGAACTCGCGCGCCAGCTGCGGCTCGCCGCGGTCGATGACGCAGGCCTTCGCGGTGGTCCCGCCCATGTCGAAGGAGAGCAGGCGCTCCTCGCCGACCTGTCGGGCCATCCGCGCCGCGGCCAGGGCACCGGCCGCGGGGCCGGATTCGACGAGACGAATGGGCACCCGCTTCGCCGTCTCGGGGGTCGCGATCCCGCCCGCCGACATCATCACGTAGAGCCGGCCCGGGACGCCCAGGGCCTGCAGCTTGCGCTCGAGATCGTCGAGGTAGCGCGCCATCAGCGGCATCACGTAGACATTGGCGCTGGTGGTGGACGTGCGCTCGTACTCGCGGATCTCCGGCACCACGTCGGAGGAGCAGGAGACCGGTACACCGGGCAGCAGCTCGCGGCAGAGCCGCGCGAGGGCCTGCTCGTGGACCGGGTTCCGGTAGGCGTGGAGCAGACAGATCGCCACCGCCTCGACGCCGAGGGTGGCGAGCCGGCCGATGGCGTCGCGGGCCTGCATTTCATCGAGCGGACGCAGGATCGAGCCGTCGGCCCGGACGCGCTCGGTGACCTCGACCCGCAGCTGCCGGGGCACGAGGGGGATCGGCGGATCGATGAAGAGGTCGTACATGTCGTAGCGGCCCTCTCGCCCGATCTCGACCGCGTCCCGGAAGCCGGCGGTGGTCAGCAGGCCCACCCGGGCGCCCTTGCGCTCGATCAGCGCGTTGGTGGCCAGGGTGGTGCCGTGGATCAGCGCGCCCACCGAGGCGGCGGTGCCCCCCGCCTCGTGGAGCAGGATCACCACGCCTTCCTCGACGGCCTGGGACGGATCCTTGGGAGTCGTGAGCAGCTTGCCCACGCGGGCCGCCCCGGTGGCCTCGTCCACCCACACCAGGTCGGTGAAGGTCCCGCCGATGTCGACGCCGATACGAGACGGATTTCCTCCAGGAGCCATGGGACTACCTCTTGTAGGCGCGGGCCTCGGCCGCCACCTTGGCCGGATCGAAGTTGTTGATCGACCCGATCAGCTCGTTGGTGATCAGATCGTGCACGTCGACCTTCTGCTTGATCACGCCCCACTTGAGCAGGAACTCGGCGTAGGCCGCGTAGTTGGTCTCGGAGTTCTCGCCCCACTTGCTCACGCCGGCCTTGTCGAGCTTCCAGTTCACGATCCGCGCCTGGAGGACGCGGACGTCGTCGCGGATCGCGGTGGCCTCGTCCTTGCCGGTCGGGCGCGTCTGCGGGTACACCTCGTACAGCATGCGGATCGCCGCCTCCGGATTGTTGATGGCGAAGATCGTGCCCCTCGCGTAGCCGCGCGCGACTGCCGCGGCCTCCCTCGGCCGCGTCTTCAGCGTGTCCTCGAGGGCGAGGAGCCCGTTGGAGGGATAGCGGTCGATGTCCTTGGTGTCCAAGACCCGTAGCTTCACGCCTGCGTTCTCGACCATCGCGTACTGGGTGTCGTACTGGCTCAGCGCCGCGACCTGTCCGCTCCGCACCATGGCGGCGGTCTGGGCGCCCTCCCCCGCGACCACCACGTTGATGTCGACGGCCGGATCCATGCCGCTGGTCGCGGCGAGGGCGCGGGCGATATGCACGCCCGCCGATCCCATCGAGATGACGCCGATGTTCTTGCCCTTGAGATCGGTCATCTTCTGCACCGGGCTGTCCGCCGGGACCGCGATGCCGTAGATGTTGCCCTGGTATGCGGTGTAGAAGATCTTGGCTTTCACTCCCTGCGGCCGCGCCGCGGCCAGCGGCTCGACGCTCGGCAGGGCGTAGGCGACTTCCTTGGTGGCCACCGTCTTGACACAATCGCCCGAGCCGGAGAGGGGCACCAGCTCGACCTCCACGCCGTCCTCCTTGAACCAGCCCATCTTGGTGGCGATCGCGAAGGGAGTGGCCGCGCTCGAGACGGTCTTGGCGCACCAGCCGACGCGGACCTTGGTCTGTGCGGCCCCGTCCGGCGCCGCGGACAGGGTGAGGAGCAGGGAAGCGCCGAGGGCGACGAGGCGAGCGATCATGCACTGACCCTTTCTTGTTCGGCCCGCTCCTTCTCGGAGGGGTCCCAGAAGAGGACACGCTTGCGGATCATCATGACCCCGCGGTTGAGAATCAGTCCCACCACCGAGAGGATCAGCAGGATGGAGAACTGTCCGGACACGTCCATGTTGAAGTTCATCGACTGGATGAGCATGCCGAGCCCCTTCTGGGCCCCTACGAACTCGGCCACGATCGCGCCGATCAGCGCGAAGATCATCGCCACGTCGAGCCCGGCCATGACGAAGGGCAGGGCGTTGGGCAGCCGCAGCATCCAGAAGATCTGCCGCTCGCTGGCCGCGAGCGAGCGCATCAGGCTCACGCGCTCCTCGTCGGCGGAGCGCAGGCCGACCATGGTGTTGACGAGTAGCGGGAAGAACGCGATCAAGGCCGCATTGATGACCTTGGAGGTGAGCCCGAGCCCGAACCACACCACGATCAGCGGGGCGAGGGCGACCTTCGGGAGGGACTGGAACATCACGATGTAGGGATAGAGGAAGAACTCCACCGGGCGGCTCATGGCCACGAGGGTGCCCAGGATCAGCCCCAGCGCCGATCCGGCCACGAAGCCCAGCATGGTCTCCAGCAGCGTGTGGGCGAGATGCTGCAGGTAGAGGCCGCTCGCGAATCCGCGCCAGAGCGCCATCGCCACCTGTGACGGCGGCGGCAGGATGAAAGCGGGAATGTCGAAGCCACGGACGACCGCCTCCCAGAGCCCGATCGACGCGCAGAACAGGAGCACGCTCAGGGTGATGTTCCGGCCGCTCCTCACGCGTCGAGCCCTCCCTTGACGCTGAAGAGCGCGCGGATGTGGCGCGTGTACTCTCCGAACTCGGGCGTGGCCATGACATCGAGGGAGCGCGGGCGGACGAGCTTGATCCGCAAGTCGTCGACGATGCGCCCGGGGCGCGGCGTCATCACGAGCACGCGGTCGGCCAGGAACACCGCTTCCGGGATCGAGTGGGTGATGAAGAACACCGTCTTCTTCTTCTCCAGCCAGATCCGCTGCAGCTCGAGGTTCATGTGCTCGCGCGTCATCGCGTCCAGCGCGCCGAACGGCTCGTCCATGAGGAGCATGGCCGGATCGTGAACGAGTGCCCGGGTGATCGCGACCCGTTGCTGCATGCCGCCCGAGAGCTCCCACGGATAGCGGCGCTCGAAGTCTCGCAGGCCGACCAGCGAGAGGAGGTCCATGGCTTGGGGCAGGTACCGATCGCGGCCCAGGCCCTGCACGTCGATGGGCAGCAGCACGTTGTCGAGCACGGTGCGCCAGGGGAAGAGCACCGGGGCCTGGAAGACCACGCCGATATCCCGCCGGGGGCCCGCGATCGCCGTGCCCCGGAGCGAGGCCGCGCCCCCGCTGGGCGCGAGGAGGCCGGCCAGGATCTTGAGGAGGGTGGACTTGCCGCAGCCCGACGGCCCCACCACCGCCACGAACTCACCCTCGCCGATGGAGAAGCTGATCCGTTCCAGCGCGGCGACCCCGCCGTCCCGCGTGGCGTAGAGCTTCGACAGGCGTTCGACCGAGATGGCTTCCGTGACCACTGCGAGGGGCAGTCTACACGAAATCGGTGCAGGCTACTGGAACTCCTGGGCGACCCGCGCGGCGAGTCCGGGATCGATCGTCTCGAGGATGGCGATCTGCTCGCGCGCGGCGGCTCCGTCTCCCCCGGCGAGATAGGCGCGCGCGAGGCCCAGGTGAGCGATCGGGTCCCTCGGACTCGCGGCGATGGCGCGCCGGAACGCGCCCATGGCCGACTCGACGCGGCCGGCCACGAGATAGGCCTGACCGAGGGTATCGAGGGCCGGCACCCAGCCGGGCTGCATCCGCAGGACGGATTCCAGCTCCGTGATCGCCTCGGCGGGACGGCCATCCTGGATGAGCGCGAGCGCGAAGTTGCGCCGCGCCCCGAGGTCGCGGGGATTGTCGGCAACGCGGTAGCGCAGCGCGGCCAGGCCTTCCTCCCGACGCCCCATCTCCATGAGCACGACGCCGTAGTTGGCGCGGTACTCGGAGCGGTCGGGCCGCAAGGCGATCGCGCGCTCGAAGGCCGCTACCCCCTCGGCGCGGTTGCCGCGGCGGGCCATGCTGACCGCGAAATGATGCTGACAGACCGAGCACGCGGGATCGATCTCGACCGCGTAGCGCCAGAGCGTCTCGGAATCCTGCCACACCGTGGTCTGGATGCTCGCGGACAGGCCGAGGCCGACGATCCACGCGAGGCAGAGGGCGAGCGCGGGCGCCGCGATCATGCGGCGAAGGGTTCCGCGTTGCCAGGCGTCGCCGACCAGGGCCACCAGCGCCCCCACCAGCACCGCAAAGCCCGCGCAGGCGATATAGGTGTTGCGGTCGGCGCCGAGGTGGTAACCGGTGTGCACGATACCGCTCACCGGCGCGAGCATCACCAGGTAGAACGCCCACGTCGCCAGGCCCGCCGGCCAGTGGCGACGAACGATCCAGACCGTTGCCGTGATCGCCAGCACCGCGACGGCGCTCCGCAGATAGGGTCCCTCGAGCGGGCTCACCGAGAGGGGTAGCTCGTAGACCGGACTGAGGTTCAAGGGCACGAAGGTCTTCCACGCGTGGAACCACACGTTGTAGGCGGCGATCGCCAGCCGAGTCTCGAGCGTCGCCGGGGTCAAGTACCCGGTGCTGCGCTGGACATTGAACGCGATGACGGCTGCGGCCGCCGCGAGCAGGGCGAACGGGATCTTCTCGAGCCACACCGACCTGCCGCGAGAGCTCCGCCAGTCGCGAAAGCCCGGACCGAGCCGGCGCAGCGGGTAGACGTCGAGGATCACCAGCACGAGCGGCAGGCCCATGACGATGGCCTTCGAGCCGAGGGCGAGCGCGGTGGATGCGAGCGCGACCAGGCGCCATCCGGCGCGCACCTCCGGTGGCCGTTCGTGGGTTTTCAGGTAGGAAAGCACGGCGAGCAGGAGGAAGAACCCGGACGTGAGAGCGCGACGCTCGGTGATCCACGCGACCGATTCAACTCGGAGCGGATGAATCGCGAAGAAGAGCGTGGCGGCCGCCGCGCCCGCGCTGCGCACGACCGACGACGCCGAGGGCATGGTCAGCCCGAGGAGGCGTCGAGTGACGAGGTAGAACAGGACGGCGCTCGCGGTATGCCATAGCAGATTCGTGAGGTGATAGCCGAATGGATTCATCCCCCAGACGACGTAGTCCATCCCCAGGGTGAGCCAGGTCACCGGGATCCAGTGCCCCATCAAGTTCGTCGTCAACATCCATTGAAGCCGGGACCATTGGAGGCCCCGGTAGTGCGGGTTGTCGAGGAAGTTCGTCTGGTCGTCCCAGTCGACCCAGTCGGCCCGGAGGGCGGGGAAGAAGACCAGCACAGTCACGAGGGCGGTCGCCACCGCGAGCGAGCACGCCACCGTACGCGCCACGCGGGAGGAGACGAGCACGGGCGCAGAATCGGATACTGCCGCGGCGGTGGTCGGAACCATCCGACGAGATTGCGGCGGCCTCGCCGCGGAAGGGAGGAACATCCCCTTCAGTCTACGAGGGCAGAATTAGAGGGTCAAGAAACGGAAGCGAGGTGACGCTGAAAGGCCTCGAGGGCGGCCGTTCCCACCGCGGTGTCTTGCTCGCCATTCCCTCCGCTGACGCCGATACCGCCCACCACGGCGCCGTCGACCTCGATGGGGAACCCGCCCACGAAGACCGCGAACCGGCCGGGATGCATGGCGTGGATGCCGAAGGCTTCGTTGCCGGGCAGGGCGGGACCGCCCGGCGGCTGGTTGAACTTGTGAGTGGCGCGGCGATGGCCGGCCGCGGTGAATGCCTTGGCGATGGCGATCTCCACACCGGTGATGCGGGCCTGGGTCATGCGGTGCAGCGCGATCGGATGGCCACCGTCATCGCACACGCAGATCGTCTCGGCCACTCCGATCTCGTGGGCCTTCCGCTCGGCCGCCTGCAGGAGCACGAGGGCGTCCTCGAGAGTGAGCCGCTTGATCGTGATCACGGCAGCTCCACGAAGATCTCGCCCGCGTCCGTGCGCACCGGATAGCTGGGAACCGCCGCGCCGCGTCCCGGGAAGAGGCACTGCCCGGTCCGGACGTCGTACATCCATCCGTGCCAGGGGCAGACCAGCCGGTTGCCGTTCAGCTTCCCCTCGCTCAGCGGGCCGCCGCGGTGCGAGCACACGTCGCCGCACGCGTACACGGTATCGCCCAGCCGGGCCAGCACGATGCGCGTGCCGTCGAGCTGCACCAGCGTCGGTCGGCCCGCCGGGACCTCGTCGAGCGAGGCGACCCGTCGGGCTTCGCTCACGCGTCTTCCTTGAGCACGAAGGCGCGATGCAGGCCCGTCATGTACTGCCAGCGCATCTCGGTCGCCTCGCGGACCGTGTCGGCGGCCTCGGCCTGCCTGTCCGGGGTGGTGCTGTGCCGCTCGACGATCTGGTAGCCGCGCTCGCCGTGCACCTCGTCCGCCTCGATGTGGATCGCGAAGAACTCCACCTCGTGGTCGGTGAAGCCGTAGTGCGTCTTGAGCGGGGGAAGGTTCCGCTTGTAGATGCCGGGCACCTGCGACTCGAGGCCGACCAGCAGGCCCGCCGCCGCGACGTGAAACGGCTTCCGCGCCGTCTCGTAGCACCACGCGGTCAGCGCGCGCGTGCTCGGCAGCTGTCGCGCGCCCTCGACCTCGGTCCGGCTCACCCCGCAGGCCTCGCCGAACCGGATCAGCAGGTCCACGTGCTTGGTGCCCGACTCCTCCTCGATGATGTTCTCGAGCAGGAAATCGCGGGCGTCGGGATCGGGGCAGGTGCCGTAGACGGTGGCGCACCAGCGGGCGAACTGGGAGACGTACTGGTAGTGCTGACAGACCCACTGGCCCAGCTGGGTACGCGTCAGCTCGCCGTTGACCCATTTCTCGGTAAAGGGATTCATCCGGCTGTGCCGGGCATTCACCGCCTGCTCGAGCCGGGTGCGGAACGGGCTCATGCTGGTCATGGCTTGCCTCCCTGCGAGGTGTCGCTTGTGCGCGGGTCGGTCTGGCCCATCAAGGCCTGGGTCTGCGCGTCGCGATACTTGCGGAGCGCCGCGCGGATGTGCGGGTACTTGTTGGCGAGGATGGCGCCGGCGAGCAGCCCGGCGTTGGTGGCTCCCGCGTTGCCGATGGCGAGCGTGCCGACCGGGATGCCTGCCGGCATCTGTACCGTGGAGAGCAGCGAGTCCATCCCGTTGAGGGCCTTCGACTGCATCGGCACGCCGAGGACGGGCAGCGCGGTGCGTGCCGCGCACACGCCGGCCAGGTGAGCGGCCCCGCCCGCGCCCGCGATGATGACCTCGAGCCCGCGCCCCTCGGCGCCGGTCACGTACTCGTCCACCAGCGCCGGGGTGCGGTGGGCCGACATCACGTTGACCTCGTACGGGACGCCGAGCGCGTCGAGCGCCTTCGCCGCGTTGGCCATGGTTTCCCAGTCCGACTTCGAGCCCATGAGAATGCCCACGAGCGGGGTGGAGGGTGTCATAGGCCGCTCATTCTAGCAGACCGTCGGCGCCCGATCCGGGGCGAAATAGTTCTGAAATTTACGTCGAGTGTCGTGATTTCATTGAGGAAGAGCATCGCCTCCATGTCGCGACCTCTTCTGGCTGATCGGGTTTCATGGACGGAGTCCGAGACTCCGTCAGCGGTGTCGCCCGCCGCCGCGCCGATCTCCCACTATCTCGTGGGCTGGCTCATCTGCTCGGTGCTGGTGGCGCTGCCGTTCCTGCTCGTGCGCTTCCCGCCCATCACTGATCTGCCTCAGCACGTCGCCCAGGTCCGCTTGTTCCAGGAGGCGTGGCAGGACCCGTCCGGCCCCTACCGGATACAATGGCTCACGCCCTACAGCCTGCAGTATCTCGTCCTGGCCGGCGCGTGGGCCATCGCCGGACCGGCCGCGGCGGGACGCGTGGGCATGCTCATGGTCGGCGTCCTGTGGGTCACGACCTTTCATCTCATTGCCTATCGTAGAAACAGACCGGTTGCCGCAGCGGCGCTTGCCTCGGCGCTGTTCTTCACCAAGACGACCTACTGGGGGTTCTACGGCTTCGCGGTTGGGTGGCCGATATTCGGCTTGTGGCTGCTTCTGACGACGGGCCGTAGGCGGGACTCTGTCCATTGGATCAACGCCGTTTCCGCCCTCGGAATCGGCGTCCTGCTGTATGTCAGTCACGTGCTGTGGGTGGCCGTGGCCGTTTTGTGGCTCGCTGTGTCGACGGTGGTGTTTCGTGTTCCGATTCGTGCTGTGCTCATGCGAGCGCTCGGCATCGGCCCAGTGGTCGTCATGACATGCATCTGGTATCCCCAGCTTGCAGCGGGCGGATTCACTTCGCCCACCGTATGGATCTA
>DATFYA010000212.1 GCA_035315345.1 Candidatus Methylomirabilota bacterium | reverse complement strand
GTACCCGCACGCGCGGGTGCGGGCCATCGACACGGGTGCGGCCGAGGCGCTGCCGGGCGTGCTCGCGGTGATCACCGCCGACCGGGTGGAGCAGCGTCCGTTCGGCTTCGCCAAGGATCACCTGGCGCTGAAGGGCGGCGCGGCCGACGGCGCCAAGGTGCGCTGCATCCGCGACGAGGTCGCCGCGGTGGCCGCGCAGACCGAGGAGATCGCCCGGGAGGCGGTGCGGCTCATCCGGGTGGACTACGAGGAATTGCCCGCGGTGTTCGATCCGGACGCGGCGCTCCGCCCGGACGCCCCCCTCGTGCACGACGAGCGGGGGAGCAACCTGGTCAACCTGCGCTACCAGTTCGGGCACGGCGACGTCGATTCGGCCTTCGCGGGGGCCGACGTCGTCGTGGAGGGCGAGTATCGCCTCAGCTACGTCACGACGGCGTGCATGGGCACGATGGTCGCCATCGCGGCCTGGACGCCGGCGGAGGGCGCCGACGCCACGCTCACCATGTGGAGCACCACCCAGGTGCCGTTCCTCTACCAGCGCGACCTCGCGGAGGCCCTCGGCATCACCGGCGATCGGGTGCGCGTGATCCAGCCTCCGGTGGGCGGCAACTTCGGCCGCGGGCTCGATCTCTACCCGATCGACATCATCGCGGCGCTGCTGGCCCGCCGCGCGGGGCGGCCGGTGAAGATCGCCTTCGACCGCATCGAGGAGTTCATCGCGAGCCCGACCCGTGAGCCGTGCGTGATCCACCTCCGCACCGCCGCCGATCGCCACGGCCGTCTGCTCGCCCGCGACGCGCGCGTGGTGATCGACAACGGGGCCTACGTCTCCTGGGGCTCGACGACGCCGTACGTGATGCTCTCCACCACCGCCGGGCTCTACCGCGTGCCCGCGGTGCGCTTCGACACCACGATCGTGTATACCAACAACCCGTACTCCGGCTCGATGCGCGGCTACGGCAACCTCGAGAGCACGTTCGCGATCGAGGCCCAGATGGACGACCTGGCCGAGCGCCTCGGCCTCGACCGCGTCGAGATCCGCCGCCGCAACGCCACCCGGTCCGGGGACGTCAATCCGCAGGGCAACGTCATCACCTCCTGCGCGATGACCGAATGCCTGGACGCGGTCGAGCGGGAGATGCGCGAGCCCGCGGGTGCGCCGCCGCCGGCCGGCTGGCGGCGCGGGGTGGGGTACGCCGCGATGTTCCACGTGGGCGGCGGCGCGCGCGTGTACCGCTCCGACGGCTGCGGGGCCATCCTCAAGCTCGACGACTTCGGCCGAGTCTCGCTGCTCACCGGAGCCAGCGAGATCGGCCAGGGCTCCGAGACGGTGCTGGCCATGATCGTGGCCGAGGAGCTGGGCGTGCCGCTCGGGCGCGTGGAGGTCGTCAACAGCGACACGGCGGTGAAGCCGTGGGACGTGGGCGTGCACGCCAGCCGCACCACCTTCATCGCCGGGAACGCCGCGCTCCTGGCCGCCCGCGCGCTCAAGGGCAAGCTGCTGGCCCTGGCCGCCTCGGTGATGGACGAGCGCGCCGACGACCTCGAGCTGGCCGACGGGCACGTGCGGGTGACGGGGCACCCCGAGCGCAGCCTGGAGTACGACCGGGTGGTGCGCGCCGGCCATTTCCGCGAGGGCGGCCGCACGCTGGTGGCCGAGGCCTTCTACGATCCGCCCAACGAGATGCTGTCCAAGGACCTGCGCGGCAACGTCTCGGCCGCCTACGGCTTCGCGGCCCAGGGCGCGCTGGTCGAGGTGAGCGAGGCGACCGGCGAGGTGCGCGTGGTGAAAGTCGCCTCCGCCCACGACGTGGGACGCGCGCTGAATCCGCTGGCCGCCGAGGGCCAGATCCACGGCGGCATCCACATGGGCCTGGGCTACGCGCTCTCCGAGGAGCTGTGCATCCAGGACGGCCGCGTGCTGAATCCGCAGTTCATGGAGTACGCGCTGCTCGGCCCCGCCGCCATGCCCGAGATCGTCATCCACCTGATCGAGACGGTCGACGAGGCCGGCCCGTTCGGGGCCAAGGGCCTCGGCGAGTCGGGCGTGATCCCGGTGGCCGCCGCGGTGGCCAACGCGGTGAAGGACGCGGTGGGCGTGCGGCTGACGAGGCTGCCGATGACGCCCGAGCGGGTGTTCCGGGCGCTCGCCTCGCGGCCGGCGCGGTGACGGCGGCGTCGGGGACCGCGCCCATGTGGGAGGCGCCGGCCGAGACTCGGCCGCGCGACGCGCTCGAGCGCGAGACCGTCGCGGGCATGCGGCGCACGCTCGCCCACGCCCTCGGCCACGAGGCCTGGCGGAGGCGGCTGCCCGGCGTGGAGCCGGGCGACGTGCGCGCGGCCGCCGACTGGTCGCGCCTGCCGTTCCTCACCAAGGACGAGCTGCGCGACGCCTATCCCTTCGGATTGGCCTGCGTGGAGCGCGATCGCGTGCTGCGCGTGCACATGTCGTCGGGCACCACCGGCAACCCGGTGCTCAACCCCTACACGCGATCCGACGTGGAGCAGTGGGGCTCGGTGATGGCGCGCTGCTACGTGGCGGCCGGCGTGGGCGCGCGCGACGTCGTCCAGATCACCCCGTCGTTCGGCCTCTTCACCGGGGGCTTCGGCTTCCACTACGGGGCCGAGCGGATCGGGGCGACCGTGGTGCCGATCGGGGCCGGGCGGACCGCGCTGCAGCTCTCGCTGATGCGCGATCTCGGCACCACCGTGCTCACCGGCATCTCGACCTATCCGCTCCGCATCCTCGAGGTCGCCCGCGAGGAGCGCTTCGACCTGGCTTCGCTGCGCCTCCGCGTGGCCGTCCTGGGCTCCGAGATGTGGTCCGACGACCTGCGCGGTCTCATCGAGCGCGAGCTGGGCGTCACCACCTTCGACATCATCGGCATGACCGAGACGGGCGGCCCCGGGCTCGGCATCGACTGCGCCGCGCGCGCGGGCATTCACGTGTGGGAGGATCACTACTTCTGCGAGGTGGTGGACCCGGCCACCGGGCGGCCGCGCCCCGACGGCGAGGAGGGCGAGCTGATCGTGAGCACGCTCACCCGCGAGGGCCTGCCCCTGATCCGCTACCGCACCCACGACCTGACGCGCGTGCTGAGCCGCGCGCCGTGCGCGTGCGGGCGCACCCACCTGCGCCTGGACCGGCTGCACGGGCGGACCGACGACATGGTGATCTTCCGCGGCGTCAACTTCTATCCGCGGCAGATCGAATCGCTGCTGCTCCAGCAGCCCGGCGCCGGCCCCGAGTACCAGATCGTGCTCGATCGCACCGCGGGCGGCCGCGACCGGCTGGCCCTGCTCCTCGAGGCCGGCGAGGGCTTCGCGGAGAGCGGCCTGCCGCGACTGCGCCACGCGCTGCGCGAGCGGCTCAGCCTGAGCCCGGAGATCACGCTGCTGAAGGCGGGCGAGATCCCGCGCGCGCCGGGCAAGGCGGTGCGCGTGGTGGATCGGCGCTGATCGACGCGCGATGGGTCACGCACTCAGTCAGCGCACGGATCGGTTGACAAGCCGGTGGGTGCCGCCTAGTATCGCGTCGCTGCACTCGCCGACGGGGTGCGCGTGCATCGTCCGTCACGGTCGGCCTGCCGGCAGGAGGAAATGGGCTCACGCGTCCTCGTTGTCGGCGCCGGCCCGCGAGGTGCTCCTGACCGACCCGACGACCACACCTAGGCTCCGGCCGACATGCCTCGCACCGCGAGACTGCTGCCCCAGGGCGCGGGGATTCGCTTCCGCGTGTTCGCGCAGTCGCGCGCCGCACGCGGGTTCCGCGTGCCCGAAGTCCTGCTGATCGCTGCGTCTCACGGACCCATCCGGCCCGGCCCGCAGGACGACATCGTTCAGGTCGTCGATGCGGTGGACAAGGACCCGTATCGGGACGATGACACCGGGGAATACCGCGCGTATCCGCCGTACCGCGGGCTGGTCCGCCCTCCCGTCCCCCCGGACCCCGACGGGCATTTCGACTACGTTCGCCCCGGGACGCGGGAGTTCTCGGCCACTTCCATGTTCGCGACCGTGCGCTACATCCGGGCGGTGTGGGAGCATCACATGGGCGGGCCGCTCGATTGGTGGTTCCGCTACACCTATCCGCGGCTCGAGGTCATTCCGCGGAACAACTCGCAGGTGGGATGGTCGGGGGTGGGGTTCATCGAGTGCGGCTTTCCGCCGATCGAGGGTCGGCCGGACCGGCGAGACCCGCTCTCCGACAACTTCGACATCGTGGCCCACGAGACCGGGCACATCATCCTGAAGACCCTCATCGGCGATCCCTTTCCGCATCGGAAGCCCTTCGAGTACCGCGCCCACGAGGAAGCCGGCGCCGACCTCATCGCCACGCTCAGCTCGCTGTATTTCGATTCCGTCGTCGACCAGCTCCTCGCGCGGACCCACGGCAATCTCTTCGGCGCGAACACCCTGTCGCGCTTCGGTGAGCTGCGCATTCCACGCTCGTCGACCGAGCGCGAGGTCCGCACGCTCTTCAATCGCGAGACCCTGGCGAGCGCCCGAGCCACGATGGCGGTCGAGGGCCGCGCCCCTCACCGCTATGGCGTGCCCTTCGCCGGCGCGCTGTTCGATCTGCTCGTCGAGCTCTACGAGGGCAACCTGGTGCGCCGGCGGCTCATTCCCGCGTCGCTCGGCCGGCGCTCCCGCCGCGCCCGTAGCGACGCCCGCGCCGTGACCCGGGCGTTCGCGCGCGGCTACTCGCAGGCGGAAGCCGGCTTCAAGGACGCGCTCCTGGACGCTCGCGACACCCTCGGCCGCCTCCTGGCTCGGACCTGGGATGCGACCTCGCCTCACGGCCTCACGTTCCGACGGGTGGTGGCGAACCTCATCGCCCAGG
The DNA here is from genome assembly GCA_035315345.1 of Candidatus Methylomirabilota bacterium. Lineage (NCBI taxonomy): Bacteria > Methylomirabilota (SeqCode) > Candidatus Methylomirabilota bacterium. Next base: position 37,996 of record DATFYA010000212.1, on the reverse strand, counting down.
ACCGACGACTCAACCGCGGGGCCCACGTCGCCCTCATCCGCCGCCTGTTTCGCGCGCGGGGCATCGCCGTGTCCCGATGAGACGGGCGAAGCCGGCGCGCGTGCTCGTGGTCGGAGCGGGTACCGGGGCCGCCAACAACCTCATCCGCAGCCTGCGTGCCGCCGAGGGCGGCTGGCCCATCCTGGGCGCCCACCACGATCGCTTCGCGCTGACGCGGTCCGCCGCGGATCGCAGCTTCCTGATCCCGCCCGCCGATCACGCGGGCTTCGTCGGAGCGCTCCGCCGGCTGGCCGTCCGCGAGCGAGTGGATCTGCTGATCCCCACCGCCGACGCCGAGGTCGCTCGTTTGTCGTCGGCGCGGAGGCGGTGGCGCGGTCGCCTGTTTCTCCCGAGGGCCCGGACGGTGGCCCTGTGCCAGGACAAGTACGTGCTGGCCCGCCATCTCGAAGCGCGCGGCGTACCCGTGCCGCGGACGCTGGCCCTCTCCGGCGTTCGCTCCGTGGGCGAAGCCTATCGACGGCTCGGCCGTCCGGCGCGCGCCTGGTGCCGAATGCGACGCGGAACCAATGCGTCGGGCGCGGTGCCCGTGGCCACCGCGGAGCAAGCGCGGAGCTGGATCGCGTACTGGCAGACGATGCGCGGCGTCCCCGCGTCCAGCTTCACGCTGTCCGAATATCTCCCGGGCCGGGATTTCGCCTGCCAGAGCCTCTGGCGGCAGGGCCGGCTCGTGCTGGTGAAGGTCTTCGAGCGGCTGGCCTACATCACGGTCGGGGGCAATCCGAGCGGCATGTCGTCGGCCGCGGCGCTGGCGCGCACCGTGACCGAGCCGCGCGTGGTGGACGTGGCGGTCCGGACCGTCCGCGCCGTGGATCCGCGCGCCTCCGGAGTCTTCGGCGTCGACCTCAAGGAGAATGCCCGGGGAGAGGCGTGTGTCACCGAGATCAACGCCGGCCGATTCCTGGCCGGCACCAACCTGCTCGACTTCACGGGCGCGCACAACATGGCCGCGACGTACGTGAAGCTCGGGGTGGGGCAAGCCGTCGCCATCGAGGAGGTGTACGACGCGTCGGCTGACCACTACATGGTGCGCAGCGTGGACGAGCATCCCCGGATCGTCCCCGTCGCCGCCCTGTTCGACGAGGTGCACGATGCCCGCGCGTAAGCGGCCGTCATCGCGGCCAGCGACACCACGAAAAGGAGGACGTCATGCCGAGCGAGCCCGTTCAGAGAGGGAGAACGCACCGGGTCGTCGTGGAAGTCAGGGGTCCGGTGACCAAGGAAAAGCTGGCCAAATTTCACAAGGACCTCAAGCGGGTGGTCAAGACCGTCCGCGGAAAGGTCGTGCCGAAGCGCCGCCGTCGCAAAAAGAAGAGCTCGTAGGCAGAGGGTCGGCCCCGTGGGCGCCGTCACGGGGCCGACCCGCCGGCCGCCTGCCCACCGTGGCGTTCACCGCGCGGCTGGACGCCTACGCCCTCGAAGCGCTGCGGGTGGAGATCCACCGGCTCGCGGCGGGGCACGGAATCGTCCTGCGACGCGTGGACGCAGAGATGATGGATCGGTAGCGGTCGAGGGCCGCGGGTGGGCCAGGTCGGCCGGGAGGGTCGGACGGATCCGGAGCCGGCGGGCGCGGAGAGGCGTCAGCCGGTCCGCTGAAGCTCGCTCTCCGCTTCCGCGAGCCAGCGCGCCATGTCCATCTCGCGGAAGAGCGTGGCGGCCGTGGAGATGTGGCGGCGTGCGCTGTCGGTCTGGCCGGCGAGGCGGCCGACCCGCCCCCGCGTCAGGTGGCAATGGGCGGCGAGGGGCCGGAGCTCGAGCTCCTCGGCCAGGGCCATGGCGGCCGCGGCGTGCTCACCGGCGCGCCCCGGATCCGGCGGGTCGGCGCGCAGCGCGACGTCGGCCATGAGCAGGAGGGCTCGCGCCTCGTGGCCACGCTCGACGTGCTCGCGGGCGAGCCTCAGCGCGCGCTCCGCGACGACGGCGGCGTCCTCGACGCGGCCGGCGAGCAGGTAGCCCTCGCCGAGGCTGACCAGCAGCAGCGAGTGAGCCCCCATCATCTTCATGGCCAGCCCCTGATCCACCGCGTCTTCCAGGAGGGCCAGGCCCTCTCGGGTTCGCCCGGCACGCGCATAGGCCAGCCCGAGCGTCGAGGCCACGCGAGGGAACCACAGCGGGATGTTGCCGGCGCGCGTGGCCTCGAGCCCGCGCTCGAGCAGCGCGATGGCCTTCGCCACCTGGCCCTGCCGCAGATAGAGATAGCCGAGTCCCGCGCAGGCGGTGGTGAGGCTCTGCGGGTGCTCGAGGGGCTGGGCGATCTGCAGGGCTTCCTCGCCCCGACGCGCGGCCTCGCGGAACTCGCCCAGCTCGGCCAGGCACCAGACCAGGCAGGTGCGCGAATGAATGGATCGCGGCTGCGGCGCGCCGAAGCGCTCGGTCAGCCGGCTCCCCACCAGGCTCTCCACGTTCCGGGTGAAGAGCGTCGCCGCGCGCCGGTACTCGCCCCGTCCGTACAGCGCCTGGCCGAGCCAGGTGTTGGTCGCCACCTGGAGCGGGAAATCCTGGAGCGACTCGGCGATCCGCCGCCCGCGCTCGCCCGCCTCGATGGCGCGGTCCTGATCGCCGGTCAGCCGGAAGTAGTCGGTGAGATAGGCCGAGACCCACCCCAGCTTTCGATCGTCGGCCAGGGACCGGGCCAGGGCCTCGGCCTTCTGCAGGTGCGCGAGCATGGGCCCGAACTCGCCGAGCGTCTGGAGCACGTTGCGAATCTCGAAGTGCAGATCGAGCTCCAGCTCCCGCGTGTCCGGCGTGCTCGGCAGGTGCGCGAGCGCGGCGAAGGCCTGGTCGAAGTAGCCGACCGCATCGCGGTTGGCCGATCGCGCCGAGGCCCGGGCGCCGGCCCGCCGCAGGTAGTCCACCGCCTTGTCCCACACGTGGCCCTGGAAGGCGTGGTGCGCGAGGCGGTCGATGTGCTCCTCGAGCCGGTCGGCGTAGATCGTCTCCATCACCGCGAGGATCCGGGCGTGGAGCGTGCGCTTGCCCTGCGCGAGGCTCGCGTAGGCCACCTCGCGCGTCAGCGCGTGCTTGAAGGTGTACTCGAGCTCGGGCGCCGGGCTCGTCTCGTAGAGGAACTCGGCGGCCTGGAGCTGATGCAGGTTCTCCCCGATGGCCTCCTCGGACAGCTCGGCGATCGCGGCCAGGATGGGATACGGCACGTCCTTGCCGATGACCGCGGCCGACTGCAGCAGCCGGCATTGCTCGGCGGAGAGGCGGTCGATGCGGACCGCGAGGACTTCCTCCACCGTCGCCGGCACCTGGATATTCGCGATCGGCATGGTGAGCCGATAGGCGCCGGGCTCGCCGGCCAGCGCGCCGGTTTCGACCAGGGCCCGGACGCTCTCCTCGAGGAAGAACGGGTTGCCCTCCGTCCACTCGATCAGCCGCGAGGTGAGCGGACGGAGCGACGCATGCGTGCCCAGCAGATCGCCGAGCAGCTCCGCGGCCGTCTCCGGCTGGAGCGGATCGACGCGCAGCTGCGTGTAGAAGCTCTTGCCGCTCCAGCTGTGGCTGTACTCCGGCCGGTAGGTGAGCAGCACCAGCCCGTGCGCGGCGGGGAGACCGTCGACGAAGCTGTCCAGCAGCGCTTGCGTCTCGGCGTCGATCCAGTGCGCGTCCTCGAACACGAGCAGCAGCGGCCGTCGGCGCGTCTCGCGCAGCAGGAGGCGCTTGACCCCGTCGAAGGTACGCTGGCGGCGCTGCACGGGGGCCAGGCTCTGCCAGGCCGGGTCCAGGACCGGCACGTCCAGCAGGGTCAGCAGGGCGGACAGGGCGGGCAGGAGATTGTCGTCCAGGCCGCGGATCGTGTCGGTGACCTTGCCGCGGATGACGTCGGCCTCCTCGCCGACGTCGAGCTGGAAGTAGCCGCGGAGCAGCTCGACGATGGGCAGGTAGGGCGCCGGATTGCCGAGCGCGATGGACGAGGCCTCCAGCACCAGCGCCTCGCCGTCGCCGAGCGCATTGATGAACTCGCGGACGAGCCGCGACTTGCCGACGCCGGGCTCGCCCACCACGCCGACGAGCTGGCCGCGCCCGCGGAGGGCCGAGGCCCAGCGGTTCTGGAGCAGCTCCTGCTCGGAGCCGCGGCCGACGAACCGGCCCATGCGTGCCAGGGGGCCGAAGCCGTCGGGCTCTCGCCCCATCAGCCGGTGGATCCGGCCGGCCGGTCCGCCGGGGGGCCCCGCCGGGGTCAGCGCGAAGCGCCGCTCCAGGAACGGCACGGTGGCGCCGCTCACCACGGCCGAGTCCGGCTCGGCCACCTCCACGAGCGCGTCGAGGATCGCGCCCGCCTGGCGCTTGGCCGCCTGATCGATCTGCGGCGCGCCGCTGATCTGCCCGATCATGTAGGGCGCGGTGTGCAGGCCGATGCGGACGGGCAGGATCTCGCCGCGCCGCTCGCGCGCGCGCTCGGCCGCCTTGAGGATCGCCATGGCCGCGTTGGCGGCCCGGCGGGGCGCATCCTCGATCGGCTCGAGGCCGAACGAGGCGTCGAGCCCGGTCTGGCCCAGCTCCTCCACCCGCCCGCCGAAGGTGTGGATCTTGTCGACCAGCAGCTCGAGGGCCCGGCTGGTCTCGGCGAGGTCGTCCTCCGCGGGGGCGACCGCGAGCGACGCCCGCAGCAAGGTGACGCGCCGTCGCTGCCAGCGAATCGGCGGCAGCGGAGGCGCCTCCGGCAATGGAGCGCCGGCGACCCGGCCCGGGGTGAGCGCCCCGTCGGGCACCGAGCCGCCGACGGTCGGCGAGAGCGGCGGCGTGCGCTCCGCGCGGCTCGCGGTCCCCGGCGCGTCGGCCCCGCTGCGCAGCCCCAGCTTCTCGATGCGGGCCCGCAGGGTGTTCCGCGAGATCTGCAGCATGGCGGCGGTCCGCGAGATGTTCCAGCCGGTCCGCTCGAGCGTGCTCCGCAGGTGCTCGCGCATGGCGTCGCCCATCGTGATGCCGCCGGCACCGGCCGCGTCTCGGCTCCGGACCGGCGCCGACGCGAGCTGCGCCTCCTCTCGCAGCTCGAGATGGCGCGCGGCCACCGTCGAGCCGTCGGCGAGCAGGGCGGCCCGCTCGATCACGTTGCCCAGCTCGCGCACGTTCCCCGGCCAGGAGTAGGCGGCGAGCCGCTCGCGCGCGTCGGGAGCGAGCGTCTTCGGCGGCAGCCCGTACTCGGCGCAGGCGCTCGCGAGATAGTGCTCGGCGAGCAGCAGGATGTCGCCGTCCCGCTCCCGCAGCGGCGGCAGCTTGATGGTGAGCACCGCGAGTCGATGGTAGAGGTCCTCGCGGAAGTGGTGTTCCTTGATCGCGGTCGGCAGATCGGCGTTGGTCGCGCTGACGATCCAGGCATCCGCCGGCTCGGGGTGCGTGCCCCCGAGGCGGCGCACCGCCCGCTCTTCGATCACGGTGAGGAGCTTGGCCTGCAGCGCCTCCGGAAACAGCCCGATCTCGTCGAGGAAGAGCGTGCCCTGGTGGGCGGTCTGGAACAGGCCCGGCTTGGCGCGCCGGGCATCCGTGAAGGCCCCCCGCTCGTAGCCGAACAGCTCGGCCTCCAGCAGCGTGTCGGGAATGGCCGCGCAGTTGACGTCGACGAAGGCGCCGCGCGCGCGAGGTCCGAGCTGGTGGATCAGGTGGGCGATCAGGCCCTTGCCGGTTCCCGTCTCGCCCTGGATCAGGATCGACGGCAGCCGCCGGCCCGCCTGCTGCCGCGCCACGATCCGACGGATCGTCTCGCGGACCGTCGCCATGGCTGCACTCTGACCCAACAGCTCGAGCCGGCCCTCCATGGCGCCGATTACAGTACGCCGAATGCGGAGCGGTCAAGTAGCCAGGGGATCGGCGCGGATCGGCGAAGCGGGATGCAGGCGCGGCGGCGTCAGGCCGACACGGGTCGGGCGTCGCCGGCGCGTGAGGCGCCAGCGAGGTCGGCGCAATCGGCGAAGCTGATCAGCCGGATGCCTTCCCGCGCGGCGGTCCGCCGCACCCGGGGGTCGGTGAGCGAGTCCAGCTCGATGCGCCGCTGCCAGTCGTAGGCCGGATCGAAGCGGGCGTCGGCATCCCCCGGGTGACAGGCCAGCTCGGAGACGCCGGGCGCGAGACCGGCCAGGAGCGACATCAGGTACTCGGGGCTGATGTGCCGAAGGTCCGTGGTGCCGACCGTCCACTGGCCATAGAAGTTCCCGACGTAGGCGACGCCACCGAAGCCGCGGAGCGGGATGGAGCGAGCCCGGCAGAACTCGACGAAAGCCGGGGCGACCTCCGCCTTGCGATGGATGTGGTGGTGCGAGTCGATGTGCGTCGGCACGCGGCCGGTCAGATCGGAGAAGAGGTCGAACTGCCGCTCCAGCTCCCGCCGCTGCGCGCCCAGGTCGTCGGGGTCGGGGATGTGAGTGCCCGCGGTGAAATTCACGTGCAGGCCGAGGCCCAGCCGCGGATGTGCCCGCGCGGCGCCGACCGCGGCCCGCGCCCCCGGCATGTCGACCATGAGGCTCGTGCTGGTGACGATGCCGCGCTCGTGCGCCTCGATGATGCCTCGCGTGGTCCCGTCGTCCGCGCCGAAGTCGTCCGCGTTGACGATCAGGTAGCGGCCGGGGACCGCGTGGCGATGCGAACGATTTGCGCCGTGCAGGGCCCCGGCCCGGCTCCGGCGGTGTGGGCTGGCCGATGCGGTGGACCGATCGAGGGGAGAGCAGCGACGCGAGCGCTTCATCCGGCGCGTGCAGTGGCAAGCCGGATGCCATGCGGATGCGAACCATGCAAGTGCCGAAGTTCACAATGCAGCGGGGGCTCGTGCCGCGGCGCGCGCCCCTCGCCGGGGACAGTGTCAGGCGGAACGTGTCAGGCGAGCCGACAGATCACGTCTCCTCGCGCGCGCCCGGCTACGCTCCTCCGCGTCCCGTCGGGATCAGGAGGACTCGTCTCGCCTGGTCTGGGTGCGGTACCGATCCGGAACGGCCGTCCAGCGGTCGGTGTAGTGAACGGTTCCCTGCTCGTCGGTCCAGCGGTACAGCGGGGCGTGACGCGTCGGTGCCGGATCCCCTGACGTCGGCGGCACGGGCGACGGCGGCTCCGCGGGAGGAGTCGAAGGGGGCTTCGGGATCCACACCCAGCGGTAGGGCTCCGTGATGCCGTCGCCACGCAGCTCGTAACGTCCGGTCGGAAACTCCACCACGCTCGGCGTCGGAGGAGCAGGCGGGGTCAGCGAGAGCGTGCCGTTCACCGGCGGGGCGTACGGGACGACGTACGTGGGCGGCGGGGAATAGGCCAGCGGGGGATTGTAGAGCGGGGTGTCGTAGTACGGCCAGTAGCCGAACGGCGCGCCGTACACGACGACGGTGCCGAACGAGCCGAAGCCGCGATGAAAGAACGGGTGGCGGTGGAAGCCGTCTCGCCCGTGGACGAACCCGCGGGCGCCCGGCTGGCCGGCGACGAAGGCGCGGCCGCCCGGCCCACGGCCGGCCACGAACGTTCCGCCGCCCCGCCCACGGCCGGCCACGAAGGCCCCGCCGCCGGCCGTCTGACCCGCGCCCCCGCCGATCCCGCCGCGCGACATGCCGCCGCCGCGCTGCGCGAGCGCGGGCAGGGGGGCGAGCGCGACGCTCGCCAGGAGCGCGAGGGAGACGGCCCAGACCACCTGCGTCTTGATCACCGCGATGCCTCCACCGCTCGAGATGGGCGGAGTCTGCACTTCGGCCGGCATGTCGTCAAGCGCGCGCCCGGACGCGGGTAGCGCAACGCGGCAGGGGCCGCTCGACTAGGAGATCGGGCTTCCGCTCGCGTGGAGCGGCGGCGAGTCCGCCCGCGCGTAGCTGATGGTGAGGATCTCCCAGAGGTGGCCGTCGCCGTCCTGCCAGTAGAGATTCTTGCCGCCGAGCCGGCGGTTGATCTGCATGTCGGTCTGTCCCAGCGGCGAGCTGCGGTACGGGATCTTCGCCGCCTCGATCCGCCCGAAGATGGCGTCGAACTCCGCGTCGCTCACCCGGAAGCAGTAGTGATGCGCCTCGAACTGCTCGCGGTCGGCGAAGTCGAAGGTGAGCGCCTCGTTGACGTAGACCGGCGTGAACGGGCCCTGCGACTCGCGCCAGGGCACGTCGAGCAGCCGCGCGAGCGCCCGCGCCGCCGCGATGGGCTCGCGGGACGGGACGATGACGTGATCGAGCTGGATGGCCATCGCGTACCTCCGGGTCCGATCAGGCCTGGAAGATGTCCTCGGGCAGTAGCGCGGAGACGACGTAGTTCGGCACGTCCACCACGTTGCTGACGCGCAGATCCACCGCGACGCTGCAGATGCAGTAGGCCTGCTCCCGCGTGTAGCCGCGCTCCTGGAGCAGGGCGATCATGTTGAGCAGGGCATTGCGGCACGCCAGCGTGAGGTTCTCGCCCTGGTTGACCCCCGTGTCGTCCACCGGCATGCCCATGGTGGCGCTGAACTTCTGAGGGACGGCGAAGCGGGGATCGAGGAAGTACTCACCGTGCTGGAAGCGCGGCCAGCGGATGCCCTTCCGCTCCGCTTCACCGCGATGCACGCGGAAGCGCACCACGCACGTCGCGCCCATCTCCACCGCGGTCACGCAGACCTCGCCGTCGCCCTGGGCGAAGTGGCCGTCGCCGGTGGAGAACAGCGCGCCGTCGACCGCCACCGGCAGCAGCAGCCGCGAGCCCTTGGTCAGCTGCTTGACGTCGAAGTTGCCGCCGTTCTCGCGGGGCGGCAGCGTGCGAAGTCCGTGAGTCGCGGCGGGGCCGGAAGCCGGAACGGCGCCGCCGGCGTCGGGCGGGAACACGAGGCCGCCCCGGGCGAGCAGCTCGGCCTCGCGTCGGGCCCACGCGTCGACCTGTGCGTGCGAGGGCGCGACACCGGAGACGCCCATGAACGAGCCCTCCGGGATGCGCACCCGCGGCAGCTGGCGCGAGGTCGCCCAGCCGTCGGCGATGTCCCAGTGGACCAGGAACGGCGTGGTCATGACATCGCGAAGGAAGCCGAGCCCGGGAATGATGGCGGTGAAGGCCCAGCGCTGCGGCACGATGTCGACGAACTCGACCTCCAGCAGATCACCGGCCCGCGCCCCCTTGACGAGCACCGGACCGGTCAGGGGATGGATCGCCCCGACCCGGAGCGAGGCGAAGTCGGTTTCGGTCGACTTCGCGTTGAGATGTCCGTCGATGCCGTCCCGCGTCTCGAGCGCGACCTCCTCGCCCTCGTCCACCTCGACCGCGGGCGGAATGTCCGGGTGCCAGCGGTTGTGACCCGTCTTGGGTTCGGCATGGAGGGGGCGCGTGCGGTCGATGCCGACGGTCTTCATGGTGATCCCTCCCACTGGAGTGACGATGTGACCAGCGAGTCCAGCCTCGGCTGCATGATGCGCCGCCGGCCGCGGGTGGTCAAGGCGGGGCACCGGCAAGGGGGACAACCGCGCGCGCTCGGGTGGGCATGTGGCGGCCACACGGCTGGTCCGAGGTGCCGGACGGGCTCGAGCGGTTGTCGGCAGCTAGCGAAGGTCGGCAGCGGTCTGACGGTAGAAGTAGCCCGGGAATCGCCGGGCCGCGTCGATGTCGACGTCTGCGTAGAGGATGCCCTCGTCCTCCCCGAGCGTCTGGACGAAGCCGTGCGCGGAATTGGTCCCGCCCGGCTTGGTCCGGAACCAGGCGGCCAGCTCGTCGAGCGAGGCGATGGGCGGCGTCACGCATACCGTGCTGTAGCCGCCGGCGCGCGGGAAGCGCTCCACCGGCCGGCCGTCGGCGCCGCGGAGCCGCAGCGCGCACGCCGCGATGTCCACGCCGATCACCGGCTTGCCGTACTGCATGTGGCGGCCGATGACGGTGCCGGGATAGGCCTCGCCGAGCGCGAACCACCACGACGGGTTGAAGATGATGTCCGCGCGCTGCTCGACGAGGGCCTCGGCCCCGTCGGAGAAGAAGGCGAAGTCGGCGCAGATCACCGAGCCCAGCCGGCCGATGTCGGTCTCGACGACCTGGTAGCCCTGGCCGGCCACGACCCCGTTGTCGATCTCGTTCTGCGTCGGGAAGCATTTGGGCTGCCGGGCGAGGATGCGGCCGTCGGGGCCGATCAGGGTCGCGGTGTTGTGCCAGCGCTCGCGCGTGCCCTCGATCAGCCCGGCCACCACGAAGACGCCCAGCCGCCGCGCCGCCGCGCACACCTCGGCCGCGCCGACGCGCGGGTACAGCTCGGGGAAGCACACGCAGCCGGCGCCGCCGCGCGCCGCGGCTTCGAGCAGCTCGACCGCGCGGGCCACGTCGCCGCCGTTCCACATGTCGTCGAAGAGATCGGACACCGGGCGGGCCTGCACCGCGGCGATCCGGACGGATGGGCTCATGCGCTCCTCCCGCGCGCTCCCGCGCGCCGCGGATCCAGCAGATCGCGCTGGGCGTCGCCGAGCAGGTTGAAGCCGAGCACCGCGAGCATGATGGCGAGCCCCGGCGCCAGCACCAGCCACGGCGCGATGGTCATGTACTGGCGGCCGCGGCTCAGCATGCCGCCCCAGCTCGGCGCGGGCGGCTGGGTGCCCAGGCCAAGGAAGGACAGCGCCGCCTCCACCAGGATCACGATCGAGAGGCTCAGGCTCGCCTGCACCGCGAGGGTGGCCGCGAGATTGGGCAGCACGTGCCGGCCGAGGATCCGGGCGTGCGAGGCGCCGAGGGCGCGCGCGGCCTGGACGAAGTCCTGCGGCGTGAGCGCCAGGGTGGCGCCGCGCGCGAGCACCGCGAACTGGGGCAGCGTCAGCACCGCGATGGTGAGCACGAGGTTGACGGGGCTCGGGCCGAGGGCCGCGACCAGCGCGATGGCCAGGAGGATCGGGGGAAACGCGAAGAGGATGTCGAAGAGGCGCATGGCGAGCAGATCGGGCGCGCCGCCCCAGTAGCCGAGACTGACGCCTACCGTGGTGCCGCCGACCACCGCCAGCGCGACCGATGGGATCGCCACGCCGAGCGACACGCGCGCGCCGTGCAGCACGCGGCTCAGGATGTCGCGGCCGACCTCGTCGGTGCCGAGCAGGAACTCGGGGCCGGGCGGCCGGATCTCCGCGCCCGGGAAGATCCGGGTGGGCGCGTACGGCGCCAGCCACGGCGCGAAGAGCGCGGCGGCCAGGAGGACGACCACGATGAGTCCGCCGACCAGCAGCGATCCGCTGCGCAGGGCCCGGCGCGCGAGCCGTGGGGTGGTGGTGCCGGCGCGGTGGCTCACGCGTAGAGGATCCGGCGGTCGATCACGTGGTAGAGCAGATCGACGCCCAGGTTGACCAGCACCGCGGCCGACGTGAGCAGCAGCACCGCGCCCTGGATCATCGTGTAGTCGCGCTGGTAGATCGCGTTGACGACCAGGCGTCCCATGCCGGGCAGCGCGAAGACCTCCTCGATGATGACCGCGCCGCCGATGAGGTACACGAACTGGGTGCCGGCCATCGCGACCACCGGGATGAGCGCGTTGCGCAGGGTGTGCTTGTAGACCACGACCGCGTCGGCCACGCCCTTGGCGCGCGCGGTGCGCACGAAGTCCTGGCCGAGCACCTCCAGCATGCTGCTGCGGGTGAAGCGCGCGATGATCGCGGAGATGGCGAGGCCGAGCGAGGCGGCCGCCGGCAGCATGGTCACCAGGCTCCGGAGCGGGCTCTCGGCGAACGGGACGTGGCCGAGCGTGGGCAGCCAGGGCGCGTATCGCGCGCCCGCGATGATCAGCACCGTGCCGATGAAGAAGGCGGGCGCCGAGATGAAGAGCAGCGAGAACACCCGGGTGGAGGCGTCGAGGGCGCGGCCGGCCCGGGTGGCCGCGAGGATGCCGAGCGGGATGCCGACCGCGAGGGCGATGGTCATCGCCATCAGGGCCAGCTGGAGCGTCACCGGATAGCTCCGGGCCAGCTCGTCGCGCACCGAGAACCCGGACACCAGCGAGTGGCCGAGGTCGCCGCGCAGCACGTCGCCCAGCCACAGGAGGTACTGCATCGCGAGAGGGCGATCGAGATGCAGCGCGTGGATCAGGGTCTGACGCGTCTGCTCGTTCTGGCCCGCGGTGATCCCGAGCAGGATCGTGACGAGGTCGCCCGGGATCAGGTGAATCAGCAGGAAGGCCACCACCGACACCCCGAGCAGCGTCGGGATCAGCAGCAGGAGCCGCTTGCCGACGTAGGTGGCCATGCGATCAGCGGGGCCCGGCCCCGCGCCTCAGCGGTCGAGCCACGTCTGCTTGAAGAACTGTCGGCTCCGGCTGCCCGGCTGCGCCCCGGGCAGCGAGATGTAGCCCTTCACGGAGTCGCTCAGCGCCTCCGTCGCGCCCGACGCGTAGGGGAAGATCAGATACGCCTCCTCGGCCATGTGGCGCTGCAGGTCGCGGTAGATCGCCACGCGCTTGTCGCGATCGAGCGTGGTGCGGCCCTGCTCGAGGAGCTGATCCACCCGCGCATCCTTGAACTTGCCGAGGTTGATGTGCGACCCGCTGTGGAAGATGTCGTACACGTGGGCGTCCGGGTCGGGCTGCCACACCAGCGGGATCATGCTCATGCCGTCGTACTCGGTGCGGACGAAGTTCTTCAGCGCGGCGCCCCACTCCACCTGCTTGAGCGTCACGCGGATGCCGGACGCCGCCAGCTGCTCCTTCATCACCTCGGCGGTGCGGATGGTCTGGGGGAAGCGCGGGGACACCTCGAGGGTGGTGTCGAGCCCGCCGCCGAGGCCGGCCTCGCCGAGCAGACGCCGGGCCTGCGCCGGGTCGTGGACGTAGTACGGCAGGCCCTTCTCGTCGCCGTTGTAGCCGAACGGAGCGTCGCACGGTGGGATCTTCGTGGTGATCGCCCCGTGCCCGCGCAGGACGCTGGCGATGATCTCTTTTCGATTGATGCCCACGCTCACCGCGCGCCGCACGCGCGCGTCGGTGAAGGGCGCCTTGGTTTGGTTGAAGGCCATGCCGTGCTGGGCGCAATAGCCGTCGGGCTCGCGAAGCGTCACGCCGGCGGCGCCCTGCAGCTGGCGATCGATCAGCGGATCCACCGACCAGAGGTAGTGGACGGTGCCGGCCCGCAGCGCGGCCAGTCGAGCCGCCTCGTCCGGGATGATCCGGTACTCCAGCCCGTCGAGGTAGGGCAGGCCCGCGTCGAAGTATTTCGGGTTCCGCTTGAGCACGACGGTGTTGTCGGGCACGAAGCGCTCGAGCATGAAAGGCCCGGTGCCCGAGGCCTCCTTCTGGAGGTCACCCCGGTTCTCGACGATGTCGCGCGGGACGATCGCCGAGTAGTGCGGGGTGGCCAGGTACGACAGGAGCGGGGCGAACGGTCGCTTGATGACGAAGCGCACCGTCGAGCGATCCGGGGCCTCGACGCGCTGGATGATCTGCCAGTTCGAGCGCCAGGGCGACGCGGTCTTCTCGTCGAGCATGCGCTCGAACGAGTACTTCACGTCCTCGGCCACGAGGTCGCGGCCGTGGTGCCACGTCACGCCCTTGCGGAGCTTGAACACGTAGGTCGTGTCGTTGACCACCTGCCACGACTCGGCCAGGTCGCCCACGATGTTCATCCTGGCGTCCCGGCGCAGCAGATTCCCGTAGACGTGCTCCGCGATCATCCAGCTGTGGGCCGCCGCGGACTTCTGCGGGTCGAGGCCGGGCGGGCTGACGTCGGCGGCGACGACGAGCGTGCCGCCGCGCTTGGGATTCTGGGCGGCGGCCGGCCCCGCGAGCGGCGGCGCGGCGAGCCCGAGCAGGGCGATCGCGCCCGCTTCGAGGAATGCGCGCCGGGTCGGGTGGGCCGGGGAATCGATCGGGTGCTCGCTGCGGTCGGTCATGCCGCCCTCCGGGTCAGAGGTTGCCGTGAGGTGCCGTCGAGACGTCCGGCCCGCCCGCGCGAGGCCGGCCCGCGTCGCGCCATCCTCCTCCCCGGAGCCGACCGCGTCAAGCGTGAGCGTCGGCGGCGCGGGCGATCGGCGGTTGACTTGTCCGCCGCGGCTGGCGAATAATCGCGCCACCCACACGCCCGGGAGGAGCCTCGACCATGACCGTCTCGCGCCTGATCATGCTGGTGTGCCTGCTCGCCGCTGCGCTCGCCGGACCGGCGTCCGCCGACGAGCTGGTGGTGGCGACCTTCGGCGGCACCTTCGTCGACAACTCGAAGAAGTGCCACGCCGCCGCCTTCGAGAAGGCCACCGGCTCCACCGTCAAGTACGTGCTGGGCAGCTCGGTGCAGACCGCCGCGAAGATGCGCGCGGCCGGCTCGCGGGCCGAGTTCGACGTGGCGTACATGGACAGCCAGATCGTCAAGCAGGTGAAGGCGGAAGGCCTGCTGCAGCCGCTCGAGCCCGCCAGGATCGAGCACTGGAACGATCTCTACGACGCCTCGCGGGACAAGGACGGGTACTGGGTCTCGATGATGTTCGCGGGAACGATCATCACCTACAACACGAACCTGGTGAAGACGCCGCCCACCTCGTGGGCGGATCTCTGGAAGCCCGAGTGGAAGGGCAAGCTGGCGATCCCGGACATCTCGGGCACCTCCGGCCAGCAGTTCCTGATGGCGGCGGCGCGGCTCAACGGCGGCTCGGTGGAGAACATCGACCCGGGCTTCGAGGCCATCAAGAAGCTCAAGCCCAACGTGCAGATGATGTACACGCAGCCGGACCAGATCATCCCGCTGTTCGAGCGGGGCGACATCGCTCTGGCCGTCTGGTACACGGACCGGACCGGCGCCGCCGCGCTGAAGGGCGTGCCGGTGGCCGCCGCGTACCCGAGCGAGGGCGCGATCGGCATCGTGCCGACGGTGTCGGTGCCCAAGGCGAGCACGAAGCGGGACCTCGCGCAGAAGTACATCGCGACGCTGCTCGCGCCGGAGGGCCAGCTCTGCTTCGGGCAGTCGCAGTTCGCCGGACCGACCAACAAGAAGGTGCAGCTGCCGCCCGACCTGGCCAAGCTCGTGCCCTACGGCCCGCTGGTGCAGCGCATGTTCTTCCCCGACACCGATCTGGTGGCCCGGAAGTTCCCGGAGTGGTCGGAGCGCTGGGGGCGCGAGATCGCGCGTTGACGCGGCGGCGCGCGCGCCGTCTCCGGTGAGCGGCGCCGCGCCGGCGCTCGCGCTGCGCGGGCTGCGCAAGTCGTTCGGCGCGGTGGTCGCGGTGGACGACGTATCGCTCGACACCGCGCCCGGCGAGTTCGTATCCCTCCTGGGCCCCTCCGGTTGCGGCAAGTCCACCCTGCTCCGCATGGTCGCCGGGCTCGTCGAGCCGGACGCCGGCCGGATCGTGCTGGCCGGCGAGGACATCACGCAGGTGGCCGTCCACCGCCGCAACCTCGGGCTCGTCTTCCAGTCGTACGCGCTCTTCCCGCACATGACCGTGTTCGAGAACGTGGCCTTCGGCCTCCGCCGGCGCGGCGTCGGCGCCGCCGACCTGGCGCCGCGCGTCGAGCGCATGCTGGAGCTGGTGCGCCTGGGCCCGCTCGGGGCGCGGCACCCGCGCGAGCTGTCGGGCGGCCAGCAGCAGCGCGTGGCGCTGGCCCGGGCGCTCGTCACCGAGCCGCGCGTGCTGCTCCTCGACGAGCCGCTGTCCAACCTCGACGCGCTGCTGCGCGACGAGATGCGCGTGGAGCTGAAGCGGCTGCAGGAGCGCCTCGGCACCACGATGATCTTCGTCACTCACGACCAGGCGGAGGCGCTCATCCTGTCCGACCGCGTGGTGGTGATGGAGGCCGGGCGCGTGGAGCAGGTGGGCCGGCCGGAGGAGGTCTATCGCCGGCCCGCCACCGCGTTCGTCGCGCGGTTCCTCGGGCGCGCAAACTTCCTCGCCGGCACGGTGGCCGGGACCGACGCGGCGGGCACGGTGGTGCGGCTCGACGGCGGCGGCCTCTCGGTGGTGGCGGCCGCCCGGGCCGGCCTGGCGGTGGGCGCGCCGGTCAGCGTGGCCCTCCGGCAGGAGGCGATTCGCATCGAGTCCGCCGAGGGCGAGGCCATGCCGGTCGGGCGCGCCAACCAGTTCGCGGTCACGGTGGTGTTCCACGCCTTCGCGGGGCAGGCGCACCACTACGTCATTCAGCTGGCCGGCGGGCGCGAGATGGAGATCGCGGCACCCGGCTCGGCGCGGCCGCTCCCGCGCGGGTCTCGCGCGCGCGTCGAGTGGAGCCCGGAGGACGTGATCCTGCTGCCGGGCGCAGGTCCGGGAGGGTCGCGATGACGCGCGGGGGCGGGGGGCGGCTGCTCGCGCCGGCGCTCGTGCTGCTGACCGTCGCGTTCGTGGTGCCGGTGGCCATGCTGGTGCCGACCAGCGTGCGGCCGTACGTGCCGCTGGTCGGCATCACGAGCGGCTTCACCGCCCGCCACTACGTCAAGCTGTTGACCGACTCCTACTACCTCGAGATCATCGGTCGCACCCTCGCGCTCGGGCTCACCGTCACGTGCTCGACGCTGATCGTCGGCTATCCGCTGGCCTTCTTCCTCGCGCGCACGTCCTCGCGCTGGCGCAACTGGCTCACGATCCTCGTGGTCTTTCCGCTCCTGCTGAACCTGGTGGTGCGCACGTTCGGCTGGATCGCGCTGCTCGCCCAGAACGGTCTCGTGAACCAGGCGCTCCAGGCGCTGGGGCTGGTGGAGTCGCCGGTGAAGCTGATCTTCAACTTCGCCGGGCTCCTCATCGGCCTGACCCACATCTTCCTGCCGTTCATGGTGCTGGTGCTGATCGGCGCCATCCAGAACATCCCGCGCGACGTCGAGGACGCCGCGCGCGTGCTGGGCGCCTCCTGGGGCAGCGCCTTCCTCCGGGTCACGCTGCCGCTGTCGGCGCCCGGCATCCTGTCGGGCTCGATCCTGGTCTTCGTGCTGACCATCAGCGCGCTGGTGACGCCGCGCCTGCTCGGGGGGCCGACCTACCAGGTCATGTCGACGCTCATCTACGACGAGTTCCTCTCGCGCCTGAACTGGCCGGCCGGCTCGGCCCAGTCGCTGCTGCTCACCGTGATGGTGCTGGCGCTGGTCTATCTGTCGGGCCGCCTCGCCCGGCGCACGGGAGCGCGCGTGTGACCGCGGCCCGCGCGCGGACGTGGCTGCTGCGGGCGTGGGTCACCCTCGTCTTCGCCTTCCTCATGCTGCCGGTGGTGGTGATCGTGCTCGCCTCGCTCAGCCGGACCTCCTACCTGACCGTCCCGCCGCGCGGCCTGACCCTGAGCTGGTTCACCAAGGTCCTGAGCGACCCGGAGTACGTGCACGCCATCGTCTGGAGCGTCCTGCTCGCGCTCGTGGCCACCGCGGGATCGCTCGGGGCCGGGATCGCCGCGTCCTTCGCCCTCATCCGGCGCCGGGTGACGGGCGGCGCCGGCGTCGCCGCGCTGCTGAACGCGCCGCTCGTGTTCCCCGGCGTGGTGGTCGGGGTGGCCTTGCTGCAGTTCTTCGCGCTGATCCATGTCAACGGCACCTTCGTCGGGCTGGCGCTCGCCCACATGGTCATCACGGTGCCGTACGTGGTGCGGGCGGTGACCGCGAGCCTGCAGGGCATCGACCCCGAGCTGGAGAACGCGGCGCGGGTTCTGGGCGCGAGCGGGCCGGTGGCATTCTTCACGGTCACCCTGCCCCTCATCCGGCCGGGGGTGGCGGCGGGCGCGCTGTTCTCGTTCATCGTGTCGTTCGACAACGTGCCGGTGTCGATCTTCCTGCTCGGCGCCGGCCAGATGACCCTGCCGGTGAAGATCTTCACCGCCATCGAGTACGGGGTCGATCCGTCGATCGCCGCGGTCTCGACCCTGCTGATCGTCGTCACCGGGCTCGGGCTGGCGGTGGCCGAGCGCTGGATCGGCTTCCACCGCTTCGTCTGATTCCCGAGGAGAGGGTCCATCATGGCAGCTTTGAGGGAAATGCGGTTCACCGGCCGGATCGCGGTCGTCTCCGGCGCGGCCAACGGCATCGGCCGGGCCAGCGCGCTGCGCCTCGCCCGCGAGGGCGCCGACCTGGTGGTGGTCGATCGGGAGGGCGACGCGCTCCTGAGCGTGGCCCGGGAGATCGAGGCCGCCGGGCGGCAGGTGCTGCCGATCACCGCGGACTGGACCGATCAGCGCGCGGTGGCCGAGGCCTTTGCGGCCATCCGCCGGCGCTTCGGCCGCATCGACGTCCTGTTCAACAACGTCGGCCAGTCCGCCCGCGAGCGGGCCAGCGAGTTCCACGCCTCCGAGGAAGCGACGTGGCGCTTCGTCATCGAGGTCTCGCTGCTCGCGACCATGCGGGCCACCCGTCTGGCCGTCGAGGAGATGCGCGCGCGTCGCAGCGGGCGCATCGTCAACATGTCCACCGAGTCGGCGTTCTACGGCGACGTCGGCTTCGTGGACTACTCGGCGGCCAAGATGGGGGTGGTCGGGTTCACTCGCTCGCTGGCCCGCGAGCTGGCCCCGTTCCAGGTCAACGTCAATGCGGTGTGCCCCGGGGCCATCCGCACGCGCGCCCACGACCGGCTGCCGCGCGAGGTGATCGACCGGGTGCGGAACAGCGTGCCGATGGGCTACGTGGCCGAGCCCGAGGACGTGGCCGGCGTGGTCGCCTTCCTGGCCAGCGACGACGCGCGCTACATCACCGGCCAGTCGATCCTGATCGATGGCGGCCGCTGGATGATCTGACCCGCCACTTACCCTCTCCCCCCTGGGGAGAGGGCAGGCGAGGTCACTTACCCTCTCCCCCTGGGGAGAGGGCAGGGTGAGGGGGAAGCGTAAGGCCCCCGAATCCCAAGGAGGACGAGATGCCCGGACGGCTCGAAGGCAGGATCGCAGTCATCACCGGTGGCGGCAGCGGCATCGGCCGCGCCTGCGCGCTCCGCTTCGCCTCGGAGGGCGCGACGGTGTGCGTCGCCGACCTCGACAAAGGCGGTGCGGAGGAGACCGCGCGTTGCGTCGAGGCGTTGGGCCGCAAGGCCCTGGCGCTTCAGACCGACATCACCGCGGAGGCGGCCAACGACGCGATGATCGCGGCCTGCGTGCAGGCGTTCGGCGCGGTGGACGTGCTGGTGGCCGCCGCCGGCGTGGGGAGCCCGCGGCCGGACGCGGCGTCCACCAAGCCGTTCACCATGCTCGACATGCCGATCGACCGCTTCCGCTCGGTGATCGACGTGAATCTCTACGGGGTGATCTTCTCGAACCGCGCGGCGGCCCGCTGGATGGTCGCCAACCGGCGGGGCGGCAGCCTGATCAACCTGGGCTCGATCATGTCGCGGATGCCGTCGGCGGGCGGCGCCTACAGCATCAGCAAGGCCGGCGTGTGGATGGCGACGAAATGCCTGGCGCAGGAGCTGGCGCGGAACGGGATCCGCGTCAACGCCATCGGCCCCGGCTTCATCGAGACGCCGATGACCGCGCCGTTGCGCTCGGACGCCGACCGCAGCCGCTGGGCCATGGGCCTCACGCCGATGGGCCGCTACGGCACGGTGGACGAGGTCGCGGCCACCGCGCTGTTCCTGGCCTCCGACGACGCGGCGTTCTTCACGGGGGAGATCCTGCACCCGTCGGGGGGCGTATTCGTCGGGTGATCTGGCTCAGTGAAACGTGCGCCCGCCGTCGACGGCCAGCGCGGCGCCGGTCACGAACGACGACTCGTCGCTGGTGAGATAGAGCGCGGCCTGCGCGATCTCCTCGGGCTGGCCCGGCCGCTTGATCACGTAGCGGTCGAGGATGCGCGCCAGCTCGGCCTCCGGATCGGCCGCGCCTTCCCACGATGACCGGAACAGCGGGGTGTCGATGATGCCCGGGCAGATGGCGTTGACCCGGATGCGGTCGGCGGCCAGGTCCACCGCCAGCGTCTTGCCGAACATGACGAGCCCCGCCTTCGCCGCGCAGTAGGCCGTCCGCTGCTCGAGCGGGCGCAGCGCCGCGCCGGAGGCGATGTTCACGATGGTCCCGCGGCCAGCCCGCTTGAGCGCGGGCAGCGCGGCGTGGCACACGAGCATCGGCCCCGTGAGGTCCACCGCCAGGATGCGCGCCCATTCCGCCGCGGTCATCTGCTCGAACGGCCGCATCAGATCGATCCCCGCGCTGTTGACGACCCCGTCGAGCCCGCCCAGCGTGGTCACCGCCCGCGCGACGGCGTCCCGCACCTGGCGCTCGTCGGCCACGTCGCAGGTCGCGGTGACCGCGCCGTCCGCATGCGCCTTCTCGAGCCCCGCCGCGTCGCGATCGAGCATGGCCACGCGAGCGCCTTCCGCCCGGAAGAGCCGCGTGATCGCCAGCCCGATGCCCGAGGCGGCGCCGGTCACGAGCACCCGGCGCCCGCGGAGCCTCACGCGCGCGCCTCCGCGCGCAGCACCGGGCGGAGCGCGTCGGCCACCTCGTCGCAGCGGGCCAGCCATACCCCGGAGTGCCCGAGGATGTACTTGATCAGCTCTTCCAGCAGGGTGATGCGCGAGGGCCGGCCGATGATCTGCGGGTGCATGGCGAGGCAGAAGTAGCGGTCCTCGCGGTAGAGCACGTCGAACTCGCGCCGCCAGGCCTCGAACACCGCCGACGGCGCCTGCATGGTGCGCCCGGGCAGCGTGATCGAGTACTGGAAGAACGGCGCGTCGTCGAGCACCCAGGCGAACGGGAACTCCACGATGTCGGTCAGCCGGCCGTCGATGCGATGCAGGTAGGGCGAGTCGTCGTCGAAGTAGTTCGAGGAATAGCCGAACCCGTACTCGGCGAGCATCGTCAACGTGTGCGGGCTGAACTCGGCGGCGGGCGAGCGGTAGCCGACCGGCTGCCGCCCGGTCATGCGCTGGATGATCTCGATGCCCCGGTCCATCTCCTCGCGCTCCTGCTCGAGCGTGAGGTTGACGATCCAGGCGTGCGACCACGAGTGGTGCGCGATCTCGTGGCCGGCCTTGAGGATCGCCTCCACCATGGCCGGCCGCTGCTCCATCACGAGGCCCGGCACGAAGAACGTCACCCGCAGCCCGTAGCGGGCGAGCAGGTCGAGGATGCGCGGCATGCCGACCTTCCAGCCGTAGGCGCCCTGGCTCATCACGATGGGGCGCTCGGCGTTCTTGGGGTCGCGGGCTGTCCACATGGTCTCGGCGTCGATGTCGAAGCTGAGCAGGACCGGGAAGCCCTTGGGCGAGAGCGGCATGACGTGCCTCCGGAGCGAGCGGGTTAGAGCGGCATCGGGCGCGCGCACGGGCGCTCGCGCTCGAGGTGGCCGGCGAGGGCGAGCACGCGGCGATCTCCGTACCAGGGGCCGACGATCTGCAGGCCGATGGGCAGGCCGTCGGACGACCAGCCGCACGGCAGCGACACCGCCGGGTGGCCCGACAGATTGAACGGCCAGAGATACGGATACCAGGCGCCGCGGATCGAGCCGGCGACCTGCCCGGCGATGGAGATCGGACGGAAGGCGTCGTGATCGACGGGGAGGGCGGGGCGGGAGAGCGTGGGCGAGACCAGGAAGTCGAAGCGCTGCAGCCAGCCGTGCGCGCGCCGGTACATCGCGGTCCGCTGGCCCAGCGCGTTCACCCAGTCCACCGCGGTCCACTGCGCCCCGCGCTCGATGGACTCGCGCAGGCTCGGCGCGACCTTGTCGCCGAACGTCGCCATGTGCGGGCCCACCCGCGCGGCGAGGCCGGCCTGCAGCCCGATCAGGAACGTGCGCTCGAACGCGGAGAGGTCCTCCTCGATGGTCTCGACGTGAGCGCCCTGGCCCTCCAGGTAGCCCACCACGCCCTCGCATTCTCCGAGCACCTCCGGATCGACCAGGTGGTTGCCCACGCGCGGAAGCCAGCCGATCCGCAGCCCGCGCACCGTGACCTCGCGCGGGTCGTCGGACGGCTCCGGCCGCGAGTACGGATCGCGCGGATCGAAGCCGACGATGACGTCGAAGCACGCGGTGGCCTCCGCCACCGTCCGCGCCATCGGGCCGATGTAGGACGTGGAGGAGAAGAGATCGGCCTGGTGCACGTGCGGCACGCGTCCGAGCGTGGGCTTGAGCCCGACGATGCCGCAGCAGGACGCGGGCAGGCGCACCGAGCCGCCGCCGTCGGTGCCGAGGGCCAGCGGCCCCTGCCCGGTGGCCACCGCCGCGGCGGCGCCGCCCGACGAGCCGCCCGCGGTGCGCGACAGGTCCCACGGATTGCGGGTCGCCCCGAACAGCGGGCTGTCGGTGAAGGGCTTGTGGCCGAACTCGGGCGTGGTCGTCTTGCCGATCAGGATCGCGCCGGCCTCCCGCAGCCGCCGCACCGGCACCGCGTCCTCGGTCGGCACCTGGTCGGCGAAGATGAGCGAGCCCATCGTCGTCCGCGTGCCCCTGGTGAAGAGCAGGTCCTTCACCGAGAACGGCACGCCGTGGAGCGGGCCGAGCCGCTCGCCGGCCATCACCGCCGCCTCGGCCCGGCGGGCGGCCTCCCGCGCCTCGTCCGCGGTCACGGTGACGAAGGCGTTCACCGTGGGCTGGAGCGCCTCGATCCGCTGCAGCACCGCCTCGACCACCGAGACCGGCGAGATCTCCTTGGTGCGGATCCGGCGGGCCAGCGTGAGCGCGTCGGTCTGGATCATCCTCCGTTCCCGGGGGCGCTCTCGGCGGCCAGCACCGCCGCGAACGTCTCGACCAGGCTCTCCAGCTCCGCGTCGCCCATCGGCGAGGAGAGGCAGCCGAGCCCGGTGATCGACATCAGCACGCCGCGCTCCATGAGCCCGCGCACCATGCGGTGCAGGCGCGCGTCTTCCTCCGGCGTCGTGCGCGTGCTGCGGTAGTCGATCAGCTCGCGATCGGTCGGATGCAGGCGGAAGAGCGAGCCCATTCCCGTGACCGCGCCGGGCACGCCGGCGCGCTTGAAGCAGGCTTCGAGGCTCGCGCGGAGCTTCGCCCCCAGCTCGTCGAGCCGGCCGAAGGCGTCGGGCGTCAGCAGCCGCATGCCGGCCAGCCCGGCGGCCATCGTCACCGGGTTGGCGTTGAAGGTGCCGCCGTGCGGCGCCGCCGGCTTGCCGCCGGTCGGATCGAACACCGCCATCACGTCGGCCCGGCCGACCACCGCACCCACCGGGAAGCCGCCGCCGATGATCTTGCCGAGCGTGGTGAGATCCGGGGTGACGCCGAACACCCCCTGCGCTCCGTGATAGCCGACCCGGAAGGTGATCACCTCGTCGAAGATGAGCGCGATGCCGTGCCGCGACGTCACCTCGCGCAGCGCGCGCAGGAAGTCGCGCTGCGCCGGGATCAGGCCCACGCGGTTCGGGATGGGGTCGACCAGCACCGCCGCGAGGTGCCGGGCCTCGCGCTCGATGCGCGCCACCGCCAGCTCGGCGTGGTTGAACGGCAGCACCACCACGTCGTCGAGGACCGCCGGCGGCACGCCCCTGGAATACGGCGTGCTGGCCGGCGCGGCCAGGCTACCCCAGTGCTGAGGCGACGAGGCGAGGCTCACCTCCGCGTAGTCGTAGGAGCCGTGGTAGGCGCCCTCGAACTTGGCGATCTTCGGCCGGCCGGTCCAGGCCCGCGCGCCCTTGATCGCCATCATCACCGCCTCGCTGCCCGAGTTGGTGAAGCGCACGCGCTCGGCCGAGGGCACACGCTCGCAGAGGAGCGCGGCCAGCTCCACCTCCTCCGGGGTGGGCAGGGGGAACGAGGAGCCCAGGGCGAGGCGCCGCGTCGCCGCCTCCACGATGGCGGGATGCGCGTGACCGTGGATCAGCGCGGTGTAGTTGTTCAGGCAGTCGAGCCGGCGATCGCCCTCCACGTCGGTGATCCAGCAGCCGTCGCCCGACGCCGCGTAGGGCGGGTAGGGCGCCATGTAGACGGTGGTGCGCGTGTTGCCGCCCGGCATCACGCCCTGGGCCTGCGCGAAGAGCGCGGCCGACTTCGATCCCGGCGCGGCCCAGCGTCTCGTCTCGGCCAGCGCCTGCGGTGCCTTCACGGGAGTTGTCGCCATGGTGGTCCTCCGGAACCGGATTATAGTGCCCTCCAGGCCGCGAGGGCGAGCTAGCGGTCCGCTCGCGGCTCCAGCAGCAGCGTCTGGAGCGAGCGACCCACCAGGCCCGCCGTGTCCCACAGCCGCGCCCGCGCGAGCCCGATGCCGTGGCGTTCGCCGCTGGTGGCGGCGTCGAGGCAGGTCCACTCGCCGGTGGGAGCGCGATGCAGGGCGATCGTCAGGTCGCCGTTGACGAACGTGGTGGTGCGAGGATCGACGGCCAGCGCCACGCCGCTCGCCGAGTCGGCCGCCGTGACGAGGCACTCGAGCGGCGTCGGCGTCTCGCCGGCGACGAGCGCGACGCGAGGCCTCAGCCAGGCCGCGGTCGGCCCGCGGCCCAGGGCGCCCTTGGCGAGTCGCCACTCCATCGCTCGGTGATAGCCCTGGTCCCCGCTCATGAGCGGCAGCTCGAATGGCGTGCTCTCGGCCGGCGGCACGGGCGGCGTTCGCGGCTCCGGGAGCACGGTCACGCTGCCGGCGGCCACGCGCATGACGAGGCAGGTGGCCTCGATCACGACGGCGTCGTCCTCGGTGAGGAGTGAGCCGGCGAGGCGCTGGACCTTCGCGCCGGCGCGCACGACGCGCGTCGCGACGGTCAGGGGCTCGAGGGGAACCGGACGCAGGAAGTCGAAGGTGAGCCGCGCGATCTGCCCACCGGCCCCGGCCAGGCCCGCGAAGGCGCGCGCGAGGAGCGCGGCGGGCGGACCGCCGTGCTGATGCCGAGGGCTCCACGGGCCGCGTGCCGACACGGACGGAACGAAGCGCTCCCCGTCGGCGGCGAAGAACGGCGGGAGCGGGCTCACGCGAGCGCGGGGCGGCCGGCGGGTCAGCGGCGCTTGAAGGCCGGCATCACCTGCGTCGAGAAGCGCTCGAGCTGGTCGAGGATCACCGCCTGCGGGGTGCCGACCGGCTGACCCACGTTGACGACCTCGAGGCCCGGGTACTTGTGCTGGATCTCCATGAGCTGCTCGGTGATCTGCTCGGCCGGCCCGATCAACCACGAGCCCGCCTTGATGGCCTGGCGCAGCGTCGGCAGGTTGGCTCCGCGCGCCCGCTTCGGGTCGGCCACCGCCTCGATCTGCTCGGGAGTGAGCCCGGGCACGAAGCCGAGCGGGGCGAACATCTTGATGTTCTCCTCGAAGAAGGGCGTGGCCTCCCGGATGCCCTGCTCCATGCTGTCGGCGATGTGGAACGAGAAGCCGATGCAGAGACCCTCGCCCGGCTCGCCTTCGTGCCCGGCGCGGGCGCGCGCCTCGCGGAAGGCGTGGACCACCTTCTCGTTGGCCCCGCCCGGCGCGGCGCCGCCCCCGATGATGCCGCGGATGTCGTGCTTCGCCATGAAGTCGAGCGCACGCGGGCTCGCGCTGACCACCGGCTGCCAGCACTCCACCGGCAGCGTCTTGGGCCGCGGCACCAGCGTGATCTCCTCCAGCTCGTAGCCGCGGTAGGGCACGCGCGGCGGGATCGTGTAGTGCTTGCCCCGGTGCGAGAAGGCCCGCTGGTTGAACGACTTCATGATGATCTCGACCTGCTCCTCGAACAGCTCGCGATTGGCGTTCTGATCGAGCAGCGGCGCCCCGAAGGCCTCGACCTCGCGGGTGTGGTAGCCGCGCCCGACCCCGAACACCACGCGGCCGTTGGTGAGCCAGTCGACGGTGGCGAAGTCCTCGGCCATCCGGATCGGGTGCCACATCGGCGCGATGTTGAAGCCGCAGCCGACCCGGATGTTCTTCGTGAGATGACAGAGGTGCAGGGCCAGCATCAGCACGTTGGGGATGCACTCGTACCCCTCGCGCTGGAAGTGGTGCTCGGCCAGCCAGAAGATGTCGTAGCCGGTCCGGTCCATCAGACGGGCGATGGCCTCGCTCTTGGGGAAGACGGTGGCCAGCCGCTCGTCGGAGAGCCAGCGGTCGTTGGCCGCGGTCCCCTCGAGCCCTTCGTCGTCGAGATCCACGTGGCCCGCGAAGAGGCTGCCGAAGGTCGTGATCATGCGCGCGCTCCCGCCGGCGCCGCCGGTTCGGGCCCGTCGGCCACGTAGGGCATGCGGTCCTTCAGGGCGGCGGGCGCCTCCGAGACGAAGAGGTCGGGGGGCAGCCAGATCACATCGAGATGGCCATCCGCCGGGATCCGGTTGTAGCTCATGGGACCTCCGATCAGGAGAGGTGGTAGGCGCGGGCGACGTTGCCGCCCAGGATGGCGTGCCGGGCCGAGTCCGGCATCGGCGCCACCATCTCCTTCAGCTCCTCGAGGTAGTTGCCGGGATGATCGGGATGCGGATAGTCGCTGGCCCAGAAGAAGCGGTCCTCGCCGACCAGCTGCATCATGGCGGGGATCGTCCGCTCGTCCGGGTCGGCGGAGATGAAGCACTGGCGCTTGAAGTAGTACGACGGCGTCTCGCGGAGCCGCACGGTCGCGCCCAGCGTCGTCCCGCCGAAGATGGCGTCGGCACGGTCGAGGAAGTAGCCGATCCAGCCGGCCTGCGATTCCAGCACCACCACCCGCAGGCGCGGGAAGCGGTCGAACACGCCCAGCTGGAAGAAGGTGGCGAAGGCCTGCATCACGCCGTGGCCGGCGAAGAGGTCGAAGTACCACACCGCCCAGCCGAACTTGTCGTAGCGGTGGTGCACGTTCCAGGCGGGCGGCTCGAAGGTGGGATGGATGGCCAGCGGCACGTCGAGATCCTGCGCGGCCGCGAACACCGCGTCGTGCGCGGGGGCGCCGTGGGGCACGCGCGTGATCGTGAAGGGGCAGACGAACGCGCCGCGGCAGCCGTCGCGCACCGCGCGCTCGAGCTCGCGCGCTGCCTCGGCGGGATCGCCCAGCGACAGATGCGCGATGGGAATCAACCGGCCGCCGGAGTCGCGGCAGAAGTCGGCGATCCAGCGGTTGTAGGCGCGGCAGTACGCGCCCGACAGCTCGGCGTCCATCAGCTCGGCTTCCCAGAGCAGGCCGAGCGTCGGGTAGAGGACCGCCTTCGCCATGCCCTCGCGGTCCAGCAGCTGGACGCGCTCCTTCATGTCCATCGTGCCGAAGGCGGCGCCGCGGAGATAGGTCTGCTCCGGTCCCGGGCGGATGCCACGCATCTCCTCGGGCCGGATCTCGCCGCGCAGGGCGCGCTCGCGCAGCTCCCGCGCCTCGTCCACGCGCTTGCCCATGCCGCCCAGCGTGCCGAGCTGGCCGGGACGGGGCAGGGTGGCCCGCCGGCCGTCGATCTCCAGGTACTCGTAGCCATCGTCGCCGACCCGGATCCGGATGGCGCGGGCCTTGTAGCGCGCCTCGAGGTATTGCTCCCACAGATCGGGCGGCTCGAGGATGTGCCCGTCGCAATCGATGATCATCGCGAGGGGTACAATACCTCCGTTCGCGTCCGAGCGCATCGGCCGCGACGCATGCGGGCGATCCGCGGGACTCTAGGAGACGCCCGGCTCGCGCAGCGGCGGCCGCGGCACCGGGATCGGCGCGCCGCGCTCCCACATCGCGCGCAGCACCCGTCGCCGCTCGCCGTCCAGCCGGTCGAGCGCCTCCAGCGCCGAAGGGGCCTCGGCCACGCAGCCCGGCAGCTCGGGATGCTCGGCGCGACGAAGCCACTCGCCGCCGCGCTCGATCGACTCGAGCACCAGCAGGTAGGGCACCGCCTCGTAGTAGGCGAGCGGCCGCCCGCTCTCGGCCGCCGCGGCGTCCGCGAGCGCGTCGGGCATCAGACGAAGGGCACCCACGCGATCGGCACGCCGGCGTCGGACTGCCGCGCCTTCTCGGTCGCGCCGATCCAGCTCTCGCCCTCGGGCAAGAGCGCCGAGGCCGGCCGCACCCGGCAGAGCGTGGGGTCGTCGACGTTCGCGGGTAGCACGCCGCGGTCGCGCAGCGCGCGGGCCGCGTCGATCAATCGGCGCCGCACCAGGATCACCATCGCGTCGGTGGTCCCGAGGTGCTCCTGCGTCCGGTCGTAGATCGGCCCCATCGTCTCGGTCATCGCCCGATCCTGGAGGTTGCCGAGGAACGGGATGCCGATGGTCAGGTCCTTCAGCAAGGCGTGGTCCTGCCGGTAGTCGTTGTGGATGTTGGCCGCGGTGTAGAAGCGGCGGTACGGGTCGCCGCCGGAGTCGACGTAGCCGCCCCACGACGCGAAGGGATCGCGCACCTGCCGCGCCTCCTCCTCGGTCACCGGCCGATCGAGCCGCGCGCGCATCACGACCTGGAGGTTGTAGTGGTCGTCGAGCGGCACCCAGGCCCGCGCGGAGACGATGTGGGGGTCGCTCGCCGCGATCATCGAGTAGAAGGGCAGGATGAACTGGGTGATGCGGTGCCAGTAGAGCCCTTCGGTGTCCGAGCGCCGGCGCGCGGAGTAGCAGGCGCCGTAATCGGTGGGCAGCACCTCGAGGCGCGGCCGCTTGTCGCGATGGAACGTGCCGCGCTGTCGGCTGTCGGGCGAGCGCTTGGCGTGCACGAAGTCGATGTGAGAGGAGTCGATGTCGCCCTCGAGCGCCTGGACCCAGTTGCACTCCTCCAGCATCAGAAGCGGCGGGTACACCTGCGCGGCGGGCAGCGTGTTGATCTCGAACGCGGGCAGAGGCGGCGTGCGCTCGCGCGGGCCCAGGTACGTCCAGATCACCCCGTTGACGTCGCGGCAGGGGTACGCGCGGGCGCGCACCTTGTCCTTGAAGGTGGACTCCTCCGGCTCGTTCGGCATGTCCACGCAGCGGCCGGTCACGTCGTACTTCCAGCCGTGATAGGAGCAGCGCAGCCCGCACTCCTCGTTGCGGCCGAAGAAGAGCGAGGCGCCGCGGTGCGGGCAGTTGGCGGCCAGCAACCCGACCTCGCCGCGGCTGTCGCGGAACGCGACCAGGTCCTCGCCGAGCAGGCGTACCTTCTTCGGCGGGCAATCGGGCGCGGGCAGCTCGAAGGACGGCAGGCACGGCATCCAGTAGTGGCGCAGCAGCTCGCCCATGGGCGTGCCGCGGCCGACCCGGCACAGCAGCTCGTTGTCCTCGTGCGAGAGCATCGGCTCCCTCCTGTGGCGCGACCGCCTATTGCCAGACCGCGAAGGCCATGCCGACTCCGGACCCGGCCGCCGACCGGTAGCTCGGGACGTAGTCGACGAGGCGCATCGCCAGGTGCTCGGTCGCACCGGCGGTGGCGATCCAGTTGCGGATCTCCGAGTTGCCGGACTCGAGCTGCGCCGGGGGCAGGGCGCTCAGCGCGTCGCCGTCCCTCTTGGCGAGCAGGTCGAGCACGTGCCGGTCCAGCTCCTCGTCGACGAAGAAGTGGCTGAGCCCGCCCGAGGCCAGGACGGCCACGCGCTTGCGGGCGGGCCAGTCCTCGATCGCCTGCCGGATCGCCCGTCCCAGCTGATGGCAGCGCCGCGGCGTCGGCTGGTTCGGCGGATAGTAGGTGTTGAGCAGCACCGGCACGATCGGAACGATGCGCTCGCCCATCAGCCGCTGGTGCACGAAGCTCCACGCGTGGCCGAACGGACCGTGGCGCGGCTGCACGCGCAGGTGCGCGACGTCGAAGTCGAAGTCGTGCGTGAGCGTCTCGATGAGGTGCCGGCCGAGCGCGGCGTCCACCGGAAACGCGCGGTTGGCCCCGTCACCGTAGAGC
Source organism: Candidatus Methylomirabilota bacterium (assembly GCA_035315345.1). NCBI lineage: Bacteria > Methylomirabilota (SeqCode) > Candidatus Methylomirabilota bacterium. The sequence goes on along the minus strand of DATFYA010000212.1, from coordinate 8,485 downwards.
CCCCAGTAGGAGAGCTGCCGCAGCGGCGGCACGCTCGCCCGCGGCGGCGGGAGGTTCTCGACCGACTCGCCCCAGTAGATGCAGAGGGCCGGGCGGTGGTCGGGGCCGAACCACTCGTTCTGGTCGTCGCCGATGACGACCACCGCGTCGGGTGCCTCCTCGGCCAGCACCTCGCCGAGCTGCCGGACCGCGGCCTGCGTCGCGTCGTGTCGGGCCCGGGTGACCTCGGGGCGCAGCTCGCGATCGATCCGCCCGGCGCACTCGCGCGCCTTCGCCGCGAACTCGCGCAGGCGCGCGCGATCGAGGTCGCCGAGCCCGGCAAACGCCTCGTAGGGCGTGCTCAGCATCGGGCTGTGCGAGCTGCCGATGCCGAGCGTGATCTGCGCCATGCCGTTCCCCCGTGCTCGCGTCTCGGGCCACGTTCGAGCCGCCGTTCGGTGGGCCGAGAATCCGCCGCCGGTGACGGCAAGTCAAGGGGCGGCCCGCGCCCCGACGCCCTCTCGGCTCCGCCACCGAAACTCTCGGCCCGGGTCGTCCCACGACGCGGTAGTTACTTCCGACGGCGCTCGCCCCGGTCGCGTCCGGGCTCGCGGCCCGGACGAATCCGTGCGTTGAGCGGGCGATTCGACTCCTGGCACGGGGGATGCTGTGTGTGCGGCGTCGGGGGACGAGGCTTTAAACGGGAATCGGAGCCGGAAACGGCTGGGAGGACTGACGATGTACAACGTCTTCTACATCATCGGGGTGGTAGTGGTCGTGCTCGCCATTCTCGGATACCTCGGTTTTCGTTGAGCCGAAAATCCGGCGGGTGCGATCGTTGAATGACTGACCACGGATGGCTGATCACGAGAGGAGGGCGGTCATGAAAGCGCGTGCGTGGTGGATGGCGCCGGCGTTCTTCGCCGCGGTGGTGATGACCAGCGGCGTGGCCGGAGCCGCCGACAAGACGAAGGTGGACCAGGCGACCAAGCAGGTGGAGAGCGGCGCCAAGCAGATGGGCGATGGCAAGGTGGGCCCGGGCGTGAAGGAGACGGCCAAGGGCATCGGCAACACCATCGTCGAGGGGGCGAAGTTCAGCGGCGAGAACATCAAGGAGTTCTTCAAGAAGACGTTCTAGCCGGAGTTCCGCGGCCGGCTGCCGGGCGCCCGCCCGGCAGCGGTCGGCGGATGAGGCTCAGCCGCGGCGTCGGAGCGCGTCGGTCGCGGCGCGATCCAGGGCCGGGGGATCCGCCGCGGTCACGACGACCGCGTAGTCCCGCGCCGCATCCTCTGCCGTCAGATATCCCCGCGCCACGTCCCGCGCCACCAGAGCGGGATCGCGCCGCCGGGGATCGCCGTAGCCGCCACCGCCCGGCGTGCGCACCGTGATGCTGTCGCCGGCGACCAGCCGGATGTCCTCGTCCTTCGACAGGTGCGGCGAGACGTAGTCGCCCCCTTCCCGGTGCACGATCACCTCGTTGGGCGCCCCATCGCGGCCGCCGAAGAGCCCGGGCGGCCCGAAGCGGCCGTGGTCCATCAGGAACGACAGCAGCGCTTCGCCGCGCCGCACCCGGATCTTGTAGTCCACTCCGAACCCGCCGCGCGTCTTGCCCGCGCCGCCCGAGCGCTCGCGCAGGGCGTAGCGCTCGAACAGCACCGGGTAGTGCTGCTCCAGCACCTCGGTGGGCTGCGTCTTCGAGATGCCGATGGTCGAGCAGCCGTTGGTGAGCCCGTCGTCCTCGGCGCTGCCCCCGTAGCCGCCGCCGCTGAAGACGTACATGATGTAGTGCCGCTCTTTCAAGGGGTCGTGACCGCCGAGCGTGAGGTTGCCGCTGGTGCCCGCGGGCGCCGCGAAGAGATCGTCCGGGATCGCGTGGGCCAGCGTGCTGAAGACCGACTCGGCGATGCGCGAGCTGACCTCGGCCGCGCAGCCCGAGACCGGGCGCGGGTAGCGCGCGTAGAGGAACGTGCCGTGCGGGTCGGCCACGTGCAGCGGCTCGAAGCATCCCGCGTTGATCGGCACATCCGGGAAGATGTGCTTGATGGCCAGGTACACCGCGGCCTTGGTGGTGGCGATCACGCTGTTCAGCGGCCCGCGGCACGGCCCGCTCGACTGAGAGAAGTCGAAGTGCAGGTCCGTGGCCTCCTTCTTGATCCGGAGCCGGACGGCCAGCGGGTCGGGATCGACGCCGTCCGAGTCCACGAAGGCCTCGCCGGAGTAGACGCCGTCGGGGATCTTGGCGATGTGCGCCCGCATCATGCGGTCGGAGCGGCGGCGCAATTCGGCGATGCACGCGGTCACGGTGGGCTCGCCGTAGCGGTCGAGCAGGGCGGTGAGGCGCTTCTCGCCCACGGTGAGCGCGGCCACCTGCGCCTTGATGTCGCCGATGCGCTCCTCGGGCACCCGGATGTTGGCGAGGATGATGCTGAGGATGTCGGGCTGCATCACGCCCTCGCGGAAGAGCTTCACCGGGGGCAGCCGCAGGCCCTCCTGCTGCACCTCGGTGGCCCGCGTGGAGAAGCCGCCGGGCACCGAGCCGCCGGTGTCCGGCCAGTGCCCGGTATTCGAGAGATAGGCCCAGAGCTGGCCCCGGTAGAAGTACGGCTTCACCATCTTCACGTCCATCAGATGCGTGCCGCCGCAGTACGGGTCGTTGACGATGAAGATGTCGCCGGGCCGCAGCGGCTCGGCGCCCGCGCTCACATGGTCGATCACCGCGCGGGTGGTGAACTGCATGACCCCCACGAAGATGGGCAGCCCCAGCTCGCCCTGCGCGATGACCTCGCCGTTGTCGCGCGCGTAGATGCCGTCGGAGCGGTCGAAGCCCTCCGAGATCACCGGCGAGAAGGCGGCGCGCTCGAAGGTGAGGTCCATCTCGCTCGCCACCTGCTGCAGCCCGTTCTGCACCACGACCAGCGTCACCGGATCGATCGCGTCCATCATCATTCTCTCCCCCTCTCCCCCCCGGGGAGAGGGCAGGGTGAGGGGCCAGCTTCCACCCCCCGCACCGTGATCTCCAGATTCCCCAGCGCGTCCACGCGCAGGCGATCCCCCGGCTCGATCACGGTGGTGGAATCGAGCTGCTCCACGATGGCCGGCCCGACCAGCGCGGCGCCGGCGCCGAGCTGCTCGCGCCGGTACACCGGCGTCTCCTGCCAGCCCGCGTCGAACCACACGCGCCGCCGCCCGGCCGGCGCGGCCGCGCCGCCGCGGTCCAGCGCGATCAGCCCCTCGAGCGACACCGGCCGGCGGCGGCCGATCACCGCGGTGCGCAGGCTCACCACCTGGGCGCGCATCTCGCGCAGCTCGACCTCGAAGCGCTCCCAGTAGGCCTTCTCGAACGCGCTCATCAGCTCTTCGCGCGCGAAGTCGGTCCGCGGGATGGCGACGGTGAGCACGTGCGTCTGCCCCACGAACTGCATGTCGGCCTCGTGCTGGACGCTCACCGTTTCGACCTCGACGCCCTCGGTGGCCAGCAGCCGCCGGCCCTCGGCCACCTGGTCGGCCAGGATCCGATGCGCCGCCTCCACGTCCATCCGCAGCACGCCCTGGTTGATCGTCCTCACGAAGTCGTGGCGCACGTCGGCGACCAGGCAGCCCAGCGCCGAGGTGATGCCCGGTCGCGCCGGCACCAGCACGCGCGGGATGGCCAGCTCGCGGGCCAGGGCCACGGCGTGCAGGGGGCCCGCGCCCCCGAAGGCGAACAGCACGAAGTCGCGCGGATCGTGGCCGCGCTGCAGCGACACCAGCCGGATCGCGCCGGCCATCTTGTCGTTGGCCACGCGCACGATCGCGGCGGCCACCTCGTCCGGATGGAGCCCCAGATGCGCGCCGATCTTCTTGTCGAAGATGTCGCGGATGCGGTCCAGGCGTGCCGCCTGCTGCACACCGAGCAGCCCGGTCGGGTTCAGGCGGCCCAGCAGCAGGTTCGCGTCGGTGATGGTCGGCTCCTCGCCACCGCGCCCGTAGCAGATGGAGCCCGGATCGGCGCCCGCGCTCTCCGGTCCCACCTGCAGGATGCCCGCCGAGTTCACCCGGGCGATCGAGCCGCCGCCGGCGCCGATGGTGTGGATGTCGATCATCGGCACGCGCACCGGCAGCCCGTAGCCCATCTCCTTGTCCGCGGTGAGCGCGGGACGACCGTCGCGGATCACCCCCACGTCGAAGCTGGTTCCGCCCATGTCGCAGCTGATGATGTTCCGGTGCCCGGCGGCCAGCGCGGTGTAGGCGGCCGCCTTCACGCCCGCCGCGGGCCCCGACATCAGCGTGCTGACCGCGTGCCGCGCGGCCACGTCCACCGACATGGTGCCGCCGTTGCCCTGCATGACCAGCAGCTCGCGCCGGTAGCCCTGCCGCGCCAGCTCGCCGGCCAGGGTGCGCAGGTACCGGTCGATCACCGGCTGCACGAAGCCGTTGATGGCCGCGGTCGTTCCGCGCTCGAACTCGCGGTACTCGGGCAGCAGCGCGGCCCCGGCGGTGAGGTAGGCGTTGGGCCAGAGCGCCGCCGCGGCCTCGCGCGCCTGCCGCTCGTGCGCGTCGTTGAGATAGGAGTGCATGAAGTGGATGACGAGCGCCTCGACGCCCCGCGCGCGCAGCGTGGCGACGGCCTCGCGCACCTGGTCGAGGGCCAGCGGCGTGACCACCAGCCCCTCGGCGTCCACGCGCTCGTCGACTTCCAGGCGCAGGTCGCGCGGGATCAGCGCCTCGAACGTGCCCTTGAGCCCGTAGGGCGTCGGCCGGGTGCGGCGTCCCAGCTCCAGCACGTCGCGGAAGCCGCGCGTGGTGATGAGCCCGGTGCGCGCGCCTTTCCGCTCGAGCAGGGCGTTGGTGGCGGTGGTCGTCCCGTGCACGATCACTTCGATGTCGGCGGCCCGCGTGTCGACGGAGGCCAGCGCCGCCTGCACCCCGCCGGCCTGGTTGGCCACCGTGGTCGGGACCTTGGCCACCCGTACCTCGCCGGTGGTCTCGTCGACCAGCACCAGGTCGGTGAAGGTGCCGCCCACGTCGACGCCGACGAGCTTGGCGGCGCGTCGTGGCGTGGCGGCAGAGCGATGCTCGTCGGCGGACATGGTCGGCGTGTCCTCGGTCCGGGAATGCTGGCGAGCCTAGTCGAGGGCGGAGGCGGAGTCAAGCAACGCGGGCCACCTGCCGCCTTGACGCCCGCGTCGGAGCCGGCGCAGTATCGACGGCGGGGCGGGCGTCGTGCTCGATGGGGACGCTCGCGGAGAGAGAGCCATGGCCGATCTCGAGCATTCCAAGCGCAGCCTGCCACGGGCCACGTACACGCCGATCAAGACCCCGCGCCCACCCGTGCACGAGCCCGGGCGCGCGCTCGACAAGTGGGCCTACCTGGCCGCGCTGCGCCCGACGGTACAGGAGATGGCGGTCGTCATCCGGCGGCTGACCACCGGCGAGCCGCCGCTGCCCGAGCCCGACCGCGTGCACCTGGAGACCATCCAGGCCGTCGTCGCCGAGTCGCCCGAGTCGCCGAGCGCCTCGCTGCCGCTGTCCATGATGGAGCGCATGGCCGCAGTGCCCGCGCGCCTGCTGCTGCGCTTCGGGGCCGAGCTGCAGGCCGTCCGCCAGCAAGCCGTCGAGCAGACCATCGGCAGCCACGCCGCGATTCTCGCTCGCTACGAGGCCACGACCGGCCCGAGCGGCGGCACGCGGCCCGGCGCGCAGTCCACCATCCCGCGCGAGTACACGCTGGACCCGCAGATGGTGCTGCCCGGCGCGCCCGGCGCCCAGGTGTACCGCTACGAGAGTCAGCCCGCGGCCCTCACCGGCCCAGCCGCCCGCACGGCGGCCAGGCGGGCGCGCGCCGCCGCCGACTCGATCGGCCAGATCGCGACGGCGGGGGCCTTCGTGGTGCAGCCGCCGGCGAAGCCGGAGCCGGCGGTCGCCCCCATGGCGCCGCCGATCGCGGTCGGACGGCTGATGGCCTGGGCCGCCGCCAACGACGTGCAGAAGGCGCAGGCCGAGCACACGATGGCGCTGGCCGCGCGCATCGGGCCGGGCGCGGCCACCTATACGCTGGCCCAGTTCCGCGCGTCGGCCCTCGCCCTGGTGACCGCGACGAAGGACGCCAACTACGCCTTCGAGCAGCGGCTGCAGATCGAGCCGGTGGGCATGCTGCACCTCGAGCGCCTCTCCTTCATCCCGGCCGGCATCGAGCGCGGCGAGCTGAAGTACTCGGTGCCGCTGTCTCCGGGCGAGCAGGTGAACATCACCCACAAGGAGTGGTCGAACACCTCCGAGGAGTTCGAGCGCATCGTCACCGACTTCATCGAGGCCTTCAGCGAGGAGGGCGTCACCGAGAAGAGCGAGCTGACCCAGTCGACCACGAACCAGCAGCAGCACACCAGCGGGTTCGACCTCGGGGTCACCGCCTCGGGCGGGTGGGGGCCGGTCAGCATCTCGACCACCGCGAACTACAACGTCTCGAACAGCGCCAGCGTCTCGCAGCAGACCGCGCGCAACCAGAGCAACGAGCTGACCCGCAAGGCGTCCTCGCGCTCCAAGAAGGAGCACAAGACCTCGTTCAAGGTGGCCTCCGCCTCGGGGACGGAGGATCAGGCGGTGCGCCTGATCAAGAACCCGTTCGACGACCGTACCACCCGCGTGGACTACTACCAGCTGGTGCGCAAGTGGCGGGTGGATCTCTACCGCTACGGCCTGCGCATGACGTACGACCTGACCATCCCCGAGCCGGGCTCCGACATCCTCTCCAAGCTCGTCGAGCTGAAGGCGGTGACGGCGGCGCTCCAGGAAGGGTTCGGGGAGTCGACCGCGAGCCTGCCCTGGGCGCGCTTCGACCTGACCCCGAAGCAGATCACCCGCGACAACTACCTCGATCTGGCCGCGCAGTACGGCGTGCCGGTCGAGCCGCCGCCGGCCGATGAGATCCCGGTCACGAAGGCCTTCACCCGCAACTGGCCCAACAAGGACTCGTCCAACGACAGCGACTACACCACCTTCGAGGTCGCGGTGCCCGACGGCTACGTGGTGCGTGGCTGGTCCAATAACTGGCGGTGGTGGGCGTGGACGGACGAGGACTACCACTTCGAGATCCGGCCGGATCTGAACACGTGGCTCGGGGTGGGCGGCGCGCTGACCATGTCGGTGGGCACCAAGTGGGTCTCGGCCTTCGACATCCAGCTGAAGCTCTGGTTCGGCCTCAGCGGGGCCGCGTACGACGCCTGGCGCCAGCGCGTGTGGGGAACGCTGCGCGAGGCGGCGCAGGCCCGCTACGAGCAGAACCGGACCATGCTGAAGGACCGCCTCGCCCAGCTACAGGAGGAGCTGAGCGCGCAGGACGCGCTGAGCCTGCGCAAGATCGAGCGCGAGGAAGTGATGAAGCACGTCCTGCGCTGGCTCTTCGGCCCGACCTTCACCTTCGTGCCGCCGGGCCTGCCGCCCGATCTCTACGGACCGAACGGCGCGGTGCTGGACGCGTCGCTGTGGGGCCTGGTGCTCGCCCACGGCGAGGTCATCAAGTTCCTGCACCAGGCCATCGAGTGGGAGAACATGCTGTTCTTCTTGTACCCGTACTTCTGGTCACACACGGCGCGCTGGGAGTTCAAGAAGTATCTGGACCACCCGGATTTCCTGCACCGCGTGTTCCTCAAGTCGGGCAGCGCCCGGGTGGTGCTGACGATCCGGCCCGGCTTCGAGCGCGATTTCGTCTCGTTCCTCGAGACCGGCACCCTCGACGGCCTGCCCGACACGCACCCGTACATGACCATCGCCACCGAGATGCAGGCCTATGCCAATACCAACTACCCGGGCATTCGTTCCGCCAACACGGTGGACAATGCCCGCCCGCTGCTCACGCCGCTGCAACTGAAGGCGTGGGACGAGATGCAGGGCATCATCGCGCTGCTGGAGCGCTTCAAGCAAAACAACGGGGGCTACCCGACCACCGCTCAGGGGCTCGCCGCGCTGGCCCCGTTGGGGCCGGTGCCGCCGGCCGACCCATGGGGCCGTCCGTACCAGTACCGCAGCCCCGGCGCCTACACCGACTTCGAGTTGTTCACGCTGGGCTCCGACGGCGAGCCCGACGGGGAGGGCGAGGCTGCCGACATCACCAGCTGGGCGGAGGCGTCGTTGATCGGCCAATGGTACGAGTACACGCCGACGAGCGCGCTGGACATCGCGTTCGACGAGACCATGCCGACCGCCTAGCGTCACGTGCCGGACTGGCGGATCCAGAAGCCCAGCTCGCTGCGGCATGCGCTGCGCGGGCGCGGCCTCGTCGAGTGGCAGATACCGGTGCTGATCGACAGCGGCGCGATCCAGCTCTTTCGCGGCACCACCCAGATCCAGCTGACGAAGGGACCGCTCACCCACGTCGACCAGTTCGACGTGGTGCGCCTGCTCGACCCGCTGCCCAAGACGGCGACCACCGCGCTGCAGACGGCCGCGGATACCACCTGTCGGGACTACGCGGTGGTGCCCGGCGTGGGCCGGACGAAGTACGATGACGAGCTGGCCAAGCTGCTCGAC
>DATFYA010000211.1 GCA_035315345.1 Candidatus Methylomirabilota bacterium | reverse complement strand
GAGCATCTGCTGATCACGATCGAGTCGCGCGAGGGCGCACTGGTGGAAGAGCTCTGGATCAACGGACTCGAATTCCGTCTGACGGTGGAGCGGATGGCGCGCGGGCGGACGACTCTCAAGCGAGTGGTGGCGATCAAGAGCCGCGGTTACGTCCCGGCCGAGCATCCGTGCGGCGCGCCTCCGCAGGACGCCGAAGGAGGCCAGCTCCGTCTGGCCGGCGTACCGGGAGCCCCGAGGCTGCGCGCGCTCGGCCGCATCCGGAGCGAGCCCGCGGAGCGGTAGGCCGGGTGTATCCGCGCAACCACGAGCTGGCGCGCGAGCTCGCCCGGGCCATCAGCCAGCTGCCCCTGGCGCTTCAGCCGGCCGCGCGTCGGCACGTCCGCGAATACCTCGCCGACTTCGCCCGCGTCCTCGCGGCCGGCGAATCTCCCGACGCCTTCATGGCCCGCCGCAAGCAGTTCTTCCGCTTCCTCAGGCGCCGCGCCAGCGCCCCCCCGACGGGCGAAGGACGACCCGCCTCACGGCGTATGATGTTAAAATTTCGGCGATCTAGCTCGTGAGCGGCGCAGTCGGCGCCGCCTTGGTGGGACGCCCCCGTAGCTCAGGTGGATAGAGCAGCAGTTTCCTAAACTGCGTGCCGGGTGTTCGAGTCACCCCGGGGGCACCATTCCTGTCACGCAGTTACCGCGCGACTTCATCCGCCGGGTGGCCTCTCCGGGTGCCGCCAGGGTGCCATTGGGTGCCGGAGTAGCAGCCGGGCGCGGCGACCGCAACCGCGCTTCAGCGGCTCCCCGCTCAGCCTCGATAGCCGTAGCGAGACCCTCCACATCCCCGACACCGGTCCCCGGTAGGAATCGCGGGGCCAGGCCGCCGGGAGCGGCTCTTCGGGCTGCAGACCCTAGGCCCGCGAGGCTTTCACCCAGTGTACTGTCAACGCCGGCGTACTCTTGACCCACCTTCGCCGGTTTGGAATTGACCCGCCTCCGGCGGGTTGTCGTTGGCGGCGTCGTCTCGGGGTCCCGTGAGGGCGGCCGTGCCGACGCCGATGAGCCCGGCCTGCTTCTTCTCCCGCAGGCGGTAGCTCTCGCCGCGGATGTTGAGGACGTGGCTGTGATGGAGCAGGCGGTCGAGGATCGCCGTGGCGATCACGGCGTCGCCGAGGACCTCGCCCCACTCCCCGAAGCCCTTGTTCGACGTCAGGATGATGCTGCCGCGCTCGTAGCGCGCCGAGACCAGGGTGAAAAAGGCGGTGGCCGCCATCCGGTCGTAGGGCCAGACGCCGAACTCATCGATGATGAGCAGCTTGGGCGCCAGATAGATCCGCAGCCGGCGTTCCAGACGGTGCTCGGCCTGGGCGCGCCGGAGATCCTCGAGCAGCTCGTGCGCCCGCACGAAGTAGACGCCGGAGCCCTGCTCGATCGCGCGCAGCCCGAGGGCGATGGCCAGATGCGTCTTGCCGACGCCCGGCGGACCGAGGAAGAGGATATTCGCCGCCTCGCTGATGAAGGTCAGCGTGGCCAGGTCGCGCACCTGGCGTTTGTCGATCGACGGCTGGAAGCGGAAATCAAACTGGTCGAGCGTGCGCTGAAACGGCAGATGCGCCAGCCGGGTACGCGTGCGCAGGTAGCGCTCGCGCCGGGCGGCCGTTTCGGTGCTGAGCAGGTCGGCCAGGAAGTCGGCATACGGGAGCTGCTTCTGGGCCGCCGCTTCGAGCCGGCCGTCCAGCACCGCGGCGGCCTCGGCGAGCCCGAGGTGCTCCAGCGACTGGCGGGCCTGGGCTGCGGCGATCATCGGCCAGCTCCGACGAGCTCGTCATAGACGGCCAGCGAGCGCGTCTCGACGTCAAGCGCGGCGCGCTGCCGGCCGAGCGGCTCCGCGGCGCGTCGGGCGTCGGTGCGGGGCAGGCCGGCCCACTGCCCGGGCAGCACCAGACGCTGCCCGGGGCGCGTCGCGCGCGGGTGCACGGCCAGCCGGGCCCCGCCGGCCCAGATTTCGACCGTGCTCTCGGTGACGGCGACGTGCACCCGCTGCCCCGCCCAGGTCCACGGCACGCCGTACCAGCCGCGCTCCCAGGCCACGAAGCCGTCGCGCCCGACCCGACGCTCCTCGCGCAGAAACGGCTCGACGCGCTCGGCGCGGGGCAGCGGGAGCAGCTGGGGCGCCTCGCGGGCGAAGCGGTCGACCGGCCGCTCGTCGGTAGTGCCGTGCACGCGCACATTGGCCACGCGCTCCATCCACGCGTGCGCCTGGCGGTTGAGGTCGACGCCGTCGCGAAACTCGACCGCTGGCCAGAAATTGTGCTTCACGTACTTGATGCCGCTCTCGACACGTCCCTTGGTTTGGGCCCGATACGGGCGACACAGCCGCGCTTCGAAGCCGACCCGGAGCGCGAAGTCCAGAAACGTGGCGTTCCAGTGCGGCACGCCGGCGGCGTCCCGCCCCAGGACCACGACCTTCGTATTGTCGTAGAGGCACGTCCGCGGAAGGCCGCCGAAGTGCTCGAAGGCATTCAGGTGGCAGCGGATGAAGCTCGCGACATCGGCGCGGCGGATGAACTCGACATAGAGCAGCCGCGACCAGGCCAGGACCATCGCGAAGCCCCAGTACCAGTGCCGCTGGCCGTCCGGGGTCAGGAATGGGAAGTGCCCAAAGTCGACCTGCGCCTGCTCCCCCGGCTTGGTCTCGAAGCGCATCGTCGCCTTCACCGCGCGGCCCAGCCGGAGTGGCCGCACGTGGTCCTTCAGAATGGAGTAGCTCCCGGCGTAGCCTTGCGCGCGGAGTTCACGCAGCAAGACCACGCAGTTTTCCACACCGGCCGCCAGGCGCCGGCGGATGGGATCACGGAACGGATCCAGCTTGGACGGCCGCCGCGACCGCGGCTTCGCCACCGGCAGCCCGGGGGCCCGCAGGTACTTCCGGACCGTGTTCCTCGAAATGTCCAACCTCCTGGCGATCGCCCGAATCGACAGGTGCTGCCCCGACAGCTCCACGAGCTGCTTCACGGTCGACCCTCCGAGCACTCGGCGGCACCTCCCAGGGTGAGATACCCCAGAAGAGCCGGTGGGCCGGGGGGTGGGTCAAATCTAAATCGGCGTTAGTGGGTCAATTTACAGCCGGCGATGACAGTACCCGCTGGTAGCCCTACCGGCTGTCCTACTGCGCACGGAATGTGCGGTGGTAAGGCGCCGAGAGCGCCCCTCCATGCTAGGCTCCGACGGGGGCCCGCGATGCACGCT
>DATFYA010000210.1 GCA_035315345.1 Candidatus Methylomirabilota bacterium | reverse complement strand
GACCGTCCTGGCGGTGACGCTGCTGACCGCGAGCGCCTGCGACCGCAAGGCCAAGGAAGTCAAGGGGGCTGCCGCGTCGCCTCCGCCCGCCGTCGTCGTGGCGATGGTCGAGCAGCGCACCGTGCCGATCGTGCGCGACTTCGTCGCCCGGACCGAGGCGATCCCGACCGTCGACGTCCGGGCGCGGGTGCCCGGGGTCCTCGAGAAGGTGCTGTACAAGGAAGGCAGCGAGGTCAAGCAGGGGCAGGTGCTGTTCGAGATCCAGCGCGCCGAGTACTCGGCGTCGCTCGACTCGGCCAAGGCCCAGCTCGCCAAGGCGAACGCGGACTTGATCCGGGCGAAGGACACCTCGGTGGTGGATCGCACCCGGGCGCAGCTCGAGCAGCGCAAGGCCGATCTGGAGAAGGCCAACCGCGACGTGCTGCGCTACCAACCGCTCGCCGAGGCCCGCGCAATCCCGCAACAAGATCTGGACACCGCGCGATCGGCCGAGAAGGTGGCGGCCGCGGGCGTCGACGTCGCGGAAGCCGCGCTGAAGGACAGCCAGCTGGCCCAGCGTACCCAGATCCAGCTCTCCGAGGCCGCGGTGGAGTCGGCCAAGGCCGCGGTCACCCAGGCCGACCTGAATCTCGGCTACACCCAGGTCACCGCGCCCATCTCCGGCATCATCGGCAAGATCATGGTCGACCCGGGCAACCTGGTCGGCAAGGCCGAGCCGACCCTGTTGACGACCATCTCCGCGGTGGACCCGATCTACGCGGAGTTCCCGGTAGCCGAGGCCGACTATCTCAAGCTCGCCGCGCAGATCCGGCTCGACGCGCAGGGCCGGGGACGGGACACCGAGCGCCGGCTCCAGCTCTTCCTCGCCGACGACACGATATTCCCCGAGAAGGGGCGGTTCGTCTTCGTGGGGCGCGGATTCGATCCGAAGACCGGCACCATCAATGTGCAGGCCGAATTTCCAAACCCCAAGCGCGTGCTGCGTTCCGGCCAGTTCGCCCGCGTGCGGGGCACGGTGGAGGAGCGGCCGGACGCGGTGCTGGTCTCCCAGCTGGCGGTGCAGGAGCAGCAGGGGGCCAAGACGGTCATGGTGGTGGAGGCCGGGGACAAGGTCGCGCTCCGGTCGGTCACGCTGGGCGATCGCGTCGGTGACCTCTACATCGTCACCGCCGGCCTGAAGGCGGGGGAGCGGGTCATCGTCGACGGGGTGCAGAAGGTACGGCCGGGCATGCAGGTGAAGCCGGAGACGAAGAGCGCCGAGCCGGGCGCGGGCAAGACGGGAGGGTAGCCGTGGCCCTGTTCTTCATCCGCCGGCCGATCGTCGCCATCGTCATCTCGATCCTGATCGTGATGATGGGCGTGTTCACCCTCTCGGGGTTGAGCTTCGAGCAGTACCCGTTCCTGGCCCCTCCGACCATTCGCATCACCGCGACCTATCCGGGGGCCTCCGCGGTCGCGGTCGAGCAATCGGTCGCGACGCCGATCGAGCAGGAGGTCAACGGCGTCGACCGGATGATCTACATGCAGTCGTCCAACACCAGCGACGGCCGCATGCAGCTGGACGTGAACTTCGAGGTGGGCGTGGACCAGGATACCGCCAACGTGCTGACCCAGAACCGGGTCGCGTCGGCCCAGGCCCGCCTGCCCCAGGAGGTGAACGCCCAGGGCGTGACCGTCAAGAAGCAGAGCCCGAGCATCCTGATGCTGGTCTCGGTCTACTCCCCCAAGGAGTCGTACGACGGCAACTACCTGATCAACTACTGCGGTATCAACCTTCGGGACCAGCTCCTGCGCATCCCCGGCATCGCCCAGGTCGATCTCTTCGGCGGCACCGACTACGGCATGCGGGTCTGGCTCCGCCCCGACAAGCTCGCCAAGCTCGGGCTGACGCCGGCCGACGTGATCTCGGCGATCAAGGAGCAGAACCTGCAGGCGCCCGCGGGCCGGGTGGGCCAGGCTCCGACTCCCAAGGACCAGCAGTTCACCTACACGGTCTCGGCCCCGAGCCGGCTGGTCACCGCCGAGCAGTTCGAGAACATCATCATCCGCGGCACCGAGGGCGCGGCCCAGGTCCGCATCCGCGACGTGGGACGGGCCGAGCTCGGCTCCCAGGACTACAACTCATTCGGTCGCCTCGACGGCAAGCCGGCCGGCACGATGGCGGTGTACCTGTTGCCCGGAGCGGACCAGCTCAAGGCCGCGAACGCGATCTACGACACGATGAGGCGGGCCAAGGATCTGTTCCCGCCGGACATGGACTACAAGATCGTGTACGACACCACCCCGGCGGTGGAGGCGTCGATCCACGAGATCGTGAAGACCTTCGTGGAGGCCCTGATCCTCGTCACCCTCGTGGTGTTCATCTTCCTGCAGAACGTGCGGGCGACCATCATCCCGCTGCTCACCGTGCCGGTCTCGATCATCGGCACCTTCATCTTCTTCCCGCTGCTCGGCTTCTCGGTCAATACCCTGTCGATGTTCGGGCTGGTGCTGGCCATCGGCATCGTGGTCGACGACGCGATCGTGGTGGTCGAGGCGGTGATGCACCACATCGAGCACGGGCTGGCGCCCCGGGAGGCCACCATCCAGGCGATGAAGGAGGTGTCCGCTCCGGTCATCGGCATCGCCTTGATCCTGTCCGCCGTGTTCATCCCGGTGGCATTCGTGGGCGGCCTCACCGGCCGGATGTACCAGCAGTTCGCCCTGACCATCGCCATCTCGGTGCTGCTCTCGGCCTTCAGCGCGCTCTCGCTGTCGCCCGCGCTCGCCGCGATGCTGCTCAAGCCGTCCCGCGGCCCGGCCCGCGGCCCTCTCGGCAAGTTCTTCCGGGGCTTCAACTGGGCCTTCGAGCGCACCACCGCCGGGTACATGAGCATCGCCCGGATCCTGGTTCGCCGGGCCGTGATCACCATCGTGCTCGTCGGGGTGGTGGTGCTGCTCGCCGGTGTGCTCGGCAAGTTGCTGCCGGCCGGCTTCATCCCCGAGGAGGACCAGGCCCTCATCGGCGTGAACGTGCAGCTGCCGCCCGGCGCGTCACTCGAGCGGACCGCCGCGGTGCTCACGAAGGTGGAGCAGATCGTGGCCAAGACCGAGGGCGTGGACTCCTTCACGACCATCGGCGGGTACGGCGTGGTCACCAGCACGTATCAGCCCAACTTCGGCACGATCTTCGTGCGGCTCAAGCCCTGGGAGGAGCGCCACGGTCCCGATCTGTACGTCCGGGGCATCATGGCCACGGTGGGTCGGCAGGTCGCGGGCATTCCCGAGGCCATCATCTTCCCGTTCAACATCCCGACCATCTCGGGCTTCGGGGCCTCCGCCGGGTTCAAGATCCTGCTGCAGGACCGGAGCGGCTCCTTGACGGTGGAGCAGCTCGGCGCCCAGGCGCGGACGTTCTTGACCGCGGCCCGGCAGCGTCCGGAGCTGGCCGTCCTGTTCACGTCGTTCGACCCGAACTACCCACAAGTGAAGGTCGAGCTGGACCGCGAGAAGGCCCGCAGCCTGGGCGTGCCGATCAACGACGCGTTCCAGGCGCTCTCGGCCTCGCTCGGCGGCGCCTACGTGAACGACTTCAACCGATTCGGGCGACTCTACCGGGTCTACGTCCAGTCGGAGGCGGACTATCGCCGGCGGCCGCAGGACATCGGCGAGATCTACGTGCGGAGCAAGAGCTCGGACACCATGGTCCCCCTCTCGACCCTGATGACGATCACGTCCGTGCCGGGGACCGAGATCACCACGCGCTTCAATCTCTTCCGCTCGGTGGAGGTCAGCGGGCAGCCGGCGCGTGGCTACACGTCGGGCCAGGCGCTGGTCGCCCTCGAGGAAGTCTTCAAGGCCTCGATGCCGAAGGAGATGGGGCTGGCCTATTCGAGCCTCACCTACCAGGAGAAGGTCTCGCCGCCCGCCGGCCCCACCTTCGTCATGGCGATCGTCTTCGTCTTCCTCCTGCTGGCCGCGATGTACGAGAGCTGGCGCCTGCCGTGGGCGGTGCTGCTCGGCTCGCCGCTGGTCGCCCTCGGGGCCTTCCTCGGGGTGTGGCTGATGGGCTACGACAACAACGTCTACGTCCAGATCGGCCTCATCATGCTGGTCGGCCTTGCGGCCAAGAACGCGATCCTCATCGTGGAGTTCGCCAAGGCAAAGTACGAGGCGGGAGAGACGGTCGAGGACGCGGCCCTGGAGTCGGCGCGGCTGCGCTTCCGGCCGATCCTCATGACCGCCTTCGCCTTCATCCTCGGCGTGGTGCCGCTGATGCTGGCCAACGGCGCCGGCGCCGGCTCCCAGAACGTGATGGGCACCGCGGTGTTCTGGGGGATGCTGATCGCGACCGCGCTGGGCGTCTTCATCATTCCGGGCAACTTCGCCTTCGTGGAAAATCTCGGCCGCTCGAAGAAGGCGCGCCCGGCGGTGGGCCCCGCCGTCCCGCAGCCCACCCCGCTTCACGGAGGCAGCGACGGAGGTCACGCGTGAGGCGCGCCCTCGCTCTGGCGGCGATGGGACTCCTGGCGGCCGGCTGCACGGTCGGCCCCGACTATCGGCGGCCCGAGGCGACGGTGCCGGTCGAGTACCGCGGCCTCGGCCCGGCGAATCCGCCCGGCGCCGGCTCATTGGGTGATCTGCCGTGGTGGGATCTGTTCGGGGACCCGGTGCTGCAGGAGCTGATCCACGAGGCGATCCAGCAGAACTACGACCTGCGGGTGGCCGCCGCCCGCATTCTCGATGCGCGGGCGCAGGTGACGGTCTCCCGGTCGTTCCAGTTCCCGGAGCTGAACGGGAGCGGGTCCGCTCCGTACCAGAAGATCGAGGGCGATACCGGTCCGTTCCAGCTCGGCGAGTCCTTCACGCCGGCGGCCGGCATCGACCTGGTGTTCGAGATCGACTTCTGGGGACGCTTCCGGCGCGGCACCGAAGCCGCGCGCGCGGAGCTGCTCGCCTCCGAATCGGCCCGGCGCGTCGTGATGGCCACGCTGGTGACGGACGTCGCGACCACGTACTTCAACCTGCGAGATCTCGACAAGGAGCTCGAGATCTCGCGCGATACCCTGACGAGCCGGACCGACTCGCTGAAGCTGGTGACGATGAGAGAACAGGGTGGTGTCGCGGCGCTCATCGACGTCCGCCAGGCCGAGATCCTGGTCGCCCAGGCCGGGGAAGCCGTGCCGGACACCGAGCGGCTCATCGCCCAGAACGAGAACGCGCTCGCGGTGCTGCTGGGCCGCAACCCGGCGGACGTTCCGCGGGGCCGACATCTCGTCGAGCAGATCACCATTCCAGTGCTTCCGACCGGGTTCCCGTCGAGCCTGCTGGAGCGGCGGCCCGACATCGCCCAGGCCGACGCGCTCCTCCACTCGGCCACCGCGCGCATCGGGGTGGCCAAGAGCGACTACTTCCCGCGCGTCTTCCTGACCGGCAGCGCGGCGGCGGCCGGCATCTGGGTGAACAGCTCGTGGCTCGGACCGCAAGGCATCTTCGCGGTGGGACCCTCGTTCACGGTGCCCATCTTCAACACGGGCCGGACCGGCGCCGGCGTCGACTCGGCGGAGGCGCGCGCGCAGATCGCGCTCGAGCTGTACCGACAGACGGTGGTGCAGGCGTTTCGCGAGGTGTCCGACGCGCTGGTCGAGTACCAGAAGCGCCAGGAGTTCCGGATCCAGCAGGAGGCGCTCCAACAGGCCGCGCGGGACGCGTCCCGGCTGGCCAACATGCGCTACACCGGCGGCGTGTCGAGCTACCTCGAGGTGCTCGACAGCGAGCGGCAGCTCTTCGACTCCGAGCTGGGGCTGGTTCGATCCTACCGGGATGAGCTGGTCGCGATCATCCGCCTCTACAAGGCGCTCGGCGGCGGCTGGCAGGAGCAGCAAGCGGCGACGACGACCACACCCTGACCTGGTTCGGCGCACGAGGATGCGGTGATGCCCATCAAGAGCTATCTGGCGTATCCGGTGAGGGGACGGAGCGACGAGCTGGCGGCGGCACTCCGTCGTCTGAGCGGCTGCCAGGTCTTCGCCGCGGTCAACCGCGACGTGCTCGTGCTGGTCACCGACACGCCGCACGAGGCGGCCGACGAGGCTCTGCAGGGCGCCCTGGCCGACATCCCGACAATGGACGCGCTCGCGCTGGTAGCCGGTATCGGCGACGCGGTCATCGACTCGGAGGCGACGCCGGCCGGCGCGCACCAGGAGGGGCCGGATGACCCGGCGTGACCTGCTCAGGTCCATGGCGGCCGCCGCCGCGATCAGCGCGGCCGAGGCCATGTTCCCGGGCATCCTGTTCGGCGCGGCCGGCAGCCCGGGGACGGGCGCGGCGGAGATGACCCCGTCCGACGGCGGCGTCACCTGGCGGAAGACGCCGTGCCGCTTCTGCGGCGTCGGTTGCGGGCTCCTGGTGGGCGTCAGCAACGACCGGGCGGTCGCGGTGAAGGGCGACCCCGCGAGCCCGGTGAACCGAGGCCTGTGCTGCGTGAAGGGCTACCACTCGGTGATGGCCCTCTACGGGAAGGACCGCCTCACCCGGGCGATGGTGCGGAAGGACGGCAAGCTGGTCCCGGTGCCCATGAAGGAGGCCCTCGACCTGATCGCGTCGAAGATGGCCGAGACCATCAAGGCCCACGGCAAGGACGCGGTGGCCATGTACGGGTCGGGGCAGTGGACCATCCCCGACGGGTACGTGGCCTCCAAGCTCATGAAGGGCGCGATCGGCACCAACAACCTCGAGGCCAACGCGCGCCTGTGCATGGCCAGCGCGGTCACCGGCTTCATGACCAGCTTCGGCCTCGACGAGCCCATGGGCTGCTACGACGACATCGACCACGCCGACGTGTTCGTGCTGTGGGGCAACAACATGGCCGAGATGCACCCGGTGCTCTTCTCCCGCCTGCTGGAGCGGCGCCTCAAGAATCCCGCGGTGAAGATCATCGACCTGGCCACCCGCTGGACCCGGACCAGCATGGCCGCCGACCGGTCCATCCTCTTCAAGCCCCAGACCGACCTGGCCATCGCCAACGCGATCTGCCACGAGATCATCCGCACCGACGCGGTGCACGAGGTCTTCGTGCGCGACCACGTGTCGTTCCACGAGGGCAAGACCCACATCGGCTACGGGCTCGAGGACAAGTTCACCTTCAAGGACGAGCCGAAGACGATCGACCTCGCGCGCTATCGCGAGCTGCTCGCCGACTACTCGGTGGAGAAGGTGGAGGCGCTCTCCGGGGTGCCCGCGCGCGAGCTGCGCTACCTGGCCTCCCTCTACGCCGACCCCAAGAAGAAGGTGATGAGCCTCTGGTGCATGGGGTTCAACCAGCACACGCGCGGGACGTGGATCAACAACCTCGTCTACAACATCCACCTGCTGGTGGGAAAGATCGCCACCCCGGGCAACAGCCCGTTCTCCCTGACCGGCCAGCCGAGCGCCTGCGGGACCGTGCGCGAGGTGGGCACGCTCACCCAGCGCCTGCCCCACGGCGACGTCACCGAGGAGAAGGCGCGCAAGCTGGCCGCCGAGATCTGGGGCGTGCCGGTGGAGCGCATCGCGGCCAAGCCGACCTACCACACGGTGGAGATGTTCCGCGCGGTGGACCGGGGGGACATCCGCTTCCTGTGGATCCAGGTGACCAATCCGATGGTGACGATGCCGAAGCTCCGCCGCTACCGCGACGGGCTCCGCAAGGACGACCGGTTCATCGTGGTCTCCGACGTCTACCCCACGCCCACCACCGACGTGGCGGACGTGATCCTGCCCTCCGCATTCTGGATCGAGCGCGAGGGCATGTGGGGCAACTCGGAGCGGCGGACGCAGCATTTCGAGCGGATGCTGCCGCCGCCCGGCGAGGCCATGAGCGATACCTGGCAGATGATCGAGGTGGCGCGGCGCCTGGGCTTCGAGAAGCTCTTCCCCTGGAGCGAGGCGACGCACATCCAGGAGATCTGGAAGGAGTACCGGCGGTTCCAGGCCGGTCCCGAGCACGAGATGGCGCCCTACGAGGAGCTCCGGCGCCGGCCCGGCGTCATGTGGCCCTTCGTGAACGGCAAGGAGACGAAGTGGCGCTACAACGGCCAGTACGATCCCGCCGCGAAAGCCCCCTTCGACTTCTACGGCAAGCCCGACCACCGCGCGTGGATCTGGTTCCGGCCCTACGAAGCGCCGCCCGAGGTGCCGGATGCCCAGTACCCGTTCTGGCTGAACACCGGCCGCGTGCTCGAGCACTGGCACACCGGCTCGCTCACCCGGCGCATCCCCGTGCTCCACCAGGCGGTGCCCGCGGCGTACGTGGAGGTGCATCCGAACGACGCCCGGCGGCTCAACATCGTCAACGGCGGGCGGGTGCGCCTGACCTCCAGAAGAGGGACGTTGATCTTGCCCGCGCAGATCGACGGCCGCGCGCGGCCGCCGGAGGGGCAGGTGTTCGTGCCGTTCTTCGACGAGTCGTACCTGATCAACGAATTGACGCTGGACGCCTTCTGCCCGATCTCGGGCCAGCCCGACTACAAGAAGTGCGCGGTCCGGCTGGAGCGAGCCTGATCGGCGGATCGCGGACCTCGCCTCCGTGGACCGCTCGCGCTACTTCCTGATCGGGCTGGCCGTGCTCCTGATGGCGGCGCTGGTCGCCGTCGTCGGCCAGAGCCTCACTGCCGGCCGCGAGCCCGCGCGCGTGATGCCGGTGGTCGCCGCGCCCACGCCCACGCTGCCGACCGAAGCCGGCATGTACGCGCGCGTGTCCCGCGCGGCCGAGTACGCCTCCATGCCCACTGAGCCGAATCGGCGGCGTACCCTCGCGGTGTACTACGCACGGCGCGCGTATCCGGGGGCGCCGCCGGCGATTCCTCACCCGGTGGACGAGCGCGAGGCGTTCGGCAAGGCGTGCCTGTCGTGTCACGGCAGCGGCGGGTGGGCGCCCCGCTTCGAGGCCTACGCGCCGGTCACCCCGCACCCCGAGATGATGTCCTGCCGCCAGTGCCACGTGCCCCTCACCCCGGGCGGGGAGGGCAGGGCGAGGGGCCCCGAAGCCGTGCGCGGCTCCGTCAGCGACTGGCAGACGTTCGCCCCGCCGCGGCTCCACGGCTCGGCGATGCCCGGCAGCCCGCCCCCGATCCCGCACGCGCTCCAGATGCGCGAGAACTGCCGCGCGTGCCACGCCGGCCCCGGGGCGGTGTCCGGGCTGCGCACCACGCATCCCGAGCGCGTGACCTGCCGGCAGTGTCACGCCCTCGCCGCGCCACCCGCCGAGGCGTTCGCGCGCGCGCCGGAGAGGGCCTCGCGATGAGGGCCGGACTGCTCGTCGCGGCGGCCCTGCTGCTCGCGGCATGCCAGCAGGAGCCGGTGAGCCCGCCGGTGCTGAAGATCATCGAGCACGCCGAGGCGCCCAACTCGAACGCGGGGCTCAGCAGCGAGCGCTTCATCGGCGCCGGCGCCCGCGTGGAGGTCACCGGCTATCCCGATCACCTGCGCTTCCACGCCCTCGCGCGGACGCCGGTCATCGAGAAGTACCCGTGCGCCACGTGCCACACGATGCCGATCGAGCGGATGCGGGGCGCGGCCGGCGGGCCGCGGCGGGCCCACTGGGACGTCACGCTCGACCACGCGCCGCCGGCGGTGATGTCGTGTGCCACGTGCCATGCCCTCGACGCGCCGGACCGCCTCCACACGCTCGAGCATCGCCCGGTGGATTTCGACCACGCCTACCAGGTGTGCGCGCAGTGCCACAGCCGCCAGGCCAGCGACTGGGCGGCCGGCGCCCACGGCAAGCGCGTGGCCGGCTGGGCCCCGCCGCGCGTGGTGTACGCGTGCGCGCAGTGCCACAACCCGCATCACCCGCGCTGGGACACGCGATGGCCCGCGGTGGGGGGGAGGCCGCAATGACGCTGAAGGGGTTGCTTCCGGTGATCCAGCCGGGCGCCGAGACGCGGGGCGGCGGGTGTGGCTGCGGCGGTGGCGGCGGCCGTTGCGGCGGCCACGGGGACGGCGGGCTCGACCGCGTCCGCCATCTCGCCGCGGAGACGCCGCCACCGAACGCCCTGGATCCGGCCGACGACCCGCACCTCTCCGGCTTCCGCCAGCTGCTCGAGCGGGAGGTGGACCGCCGCACCGCGCTCGGGATGATGGCGACCGGGTTGCTGGCCGGGCTCGGGCTCTTCCAGACCGCGTGCAACCCGCTCGCCTCCGCGGAGTCCCGCGAGCGGGCGGTGCTGGACTGGCAGGAGTACTTCCAGGGGAACTTCCGCCTCATGACCGACACGGAGAAGTCGGACACGGTGCACCGGCTCGAGCGCCTCCACGAGCTGCGCACCGGCCAGCGCATCGAGGTGAGCGCCACCGGCGCCCGCCCGGGCGTCCTCTACGGCTACGCCTTCAACATCTCGAAGTGCCGCGGCTACATGGACTGCATCCGCGGCTGCGTGAAGGAGAACAACCAGGACCGGCGCACCGGCATCCAGTACATCCGCATCCACGAGCACAAGAAGGGGCAGATGGACTTCGGCCACGCCGAGGATGACTTCTTCCACGAGGTACCCGCGGCCGGTCACTTCTACATCGGCACGCAGTGCTTCCACTGCCAGAATCCGCCCTGCGTGGACGTCTGCCCGGTCAAGGCCACCTGGATGGAGCCCGACGGCATCGTGGTGGTCGACTACAACTGGTGCATCGGCTGCCGCTACTGCATCGCAGCCTGCCCGTACGACGCGCGCCGCTTCAACTGGAGCGAGCCGGTGGTGCCCGCCGACGAGGTGAACCCCGACCAGCACTACCTGGGCAATCGCCTGCGCAAGCGCGGCGTCGTCGAGAAGTGTACTTTCTGTATCCAGCGCTCGCGCGAGGGCCGCAATCCGGCCTGCGTGGAGGCGTGCCCGACCGGGGCGCGCGTGTTCGGCAACCTGCTCGATCCGGACAGCGAGATCCGCTGGGTGCTCGCCAACAAGAAGGTCTTCCGGCTGAAGGAGGACCTCGGGACGGAGCCGAAGTTCTGGTACTACATGGATTGACGCGATGAGCACGGTCGCCGCGTCGCCCCGCCGCGCCTCCCTCGTCGGCTTCTTCGCCGCCGGCCTCCGCGAGGTCACGCGGGGCCGGGTCCGGTATCACGCCTGGATGGCCGCGCTCACCCTGGTGATGCTCGCCGGGGCCTACGCCTACTCGATTCAGCTGCGCGAGGGGCTCGCGGTCACCGGCATGAACGACCACGTGAGCTGGGGGCTCTACATCTCCTGCTTCACGTTCCTGGTGGGCATGGCCGCGGCGGCGGTGATCCTGGTGATGCCGACCTACGTGCTCCACGATCAGGACTTCAAGAGCGCGGTGCTCTTCGGCGAGGGCCTCGCGGTGGCCTCGCTCGTCACCGCGATCGGCTTCGTGGTGGTGGACGTGGGCGGGCCGGAGCGGCTCTGGCATCTCGCGCCCGTCATCGGCATCTTCAACTGGCCGCGCTCGATGCTGGCGTGGGACATCCTGGTGCTGAACGGCTATCTCGTCCTGAATCTCGCCATCCCGTTCTACATCCTCTACAGCCACTACCGCGGGCGCGAGCCGAACCCGCGGTACTACGTGCCCGCGGTCTTCCTCTCCATCCTGTGGGCGGTGAGCGTGCACCTGGTCACCGCGTTCCTCTATGCGGGGCTTCCCGCGCGGCCGTACTGGAACACCGCCCTGCTCGGCCCACGCTTCCTGGCCACCGCCTTCGCGGCCGGCCCCGCGCTGATGATCCTCATCCTCGCGGTGATCCGGCGGAACACCGCATACGCGGTGGCCGAGGAGACGATCCAGAAGCTGGCCCTGATCGCGACGGTGGCCGCGCAGGTGGGGCTGGTGATGCTGGTGTCCGAGCTGTTCACCGAGTTCTACCGGACCACGCACCACAGCGAGAGCGCCGAGTACCTCTACCGCGGCCTCGAGGGGCACAACGATCTGGTGCCCTGGAGCTGGACCTCGGTCGCGCTGGTGCTGCTGGCCGCCGGGATGCTCAGCGTGCACCGCGTGCGCCGCACGCCGCCCGCGCTCTACCTGGCCTGCGCGATGCTGTTCGTCGGCGTGCTGATCGAGAAGAGCATCGGCACGATCATCCCCGGCTTCGTCCCCGAGCCCTGGGGCAAGATCCCGCGCTACGTCCCGACGTGGGTCGAGCTGACGGTGTGCGCCGGGCTCTGGGCCCTCGGGGCCTTCGTCTTCACGGTGCTGGCCAAGGCCGCCATCCCCATCGAGCTGGGCCATCGGGCGCCGCCGCCCGCGCCCGCGGACAGAACGCCGGCCTAGTTCGGCTTGACGATCACCGTGCGCACGGTGGTCGCGTACTTCCGGGCCACCCGCTGCACGTCGGCCGGCGTGACCTTCTTCACCGCGCTCGCGTAGTGGTCGAGGAACTCGTGGCCGACGCCCGCCGTCTCGTAGAAGGCCAGATACCACGCCTGGCGCGCGTTGGTCTGGCGGTCCATGGCCTGGCTGCCCAGCACGTAGGCGCGCGCCACCGCGATCTCCTCCTCGGTGGCCAGCTGGCTCCGGGCCCGCTCGAGCTGGGCGGCGAGCGCGGCCTCCGCCTTCGGCACGTTGTCGGGCGCGGTCCCCAGGATGGCCACGAAGCCGGTGCGGTCGATGCGCGAGGGGTAGAGCGCGGCGGTGCTGTAGGCCAGCGCCTGCTGATCGCGCAGCTCGGAGAAGAAGCGCGAGGCCATGCCGCCGCCCAGCAGCGCGGTGAGCACCTTCAGCGGCGGGTGGTCGGGGTCGGTCAAGGGGGGCGCCAGCGTGCCCATGAAGATCTGCGCCTGCGCGCCGGGCACGGTCAACACCTCGCGCGAGGCCGCCATCGGGGGCGGCGCGGGGGCCGGCGGCAGGTCGGCCTTGACCGGCTTCAGCAGCCCGAAGATCCGCTGAGCCTCGACGATCACCTCGCTGGCCTTGACGTCGCCACTCACCGCCAGCACGAGGTGGCCGGGCACGTAGAAGTGCCGGTAGTAGGCGACGAGCGCGTCGCGATCGATCTTCTCCACGCTCTCCCGGCGACCGAGGGGATCCCAGGCGTAGGGATTGGTGCCGAAGAGATCGAGGCGCATCCGATCGGCAGCGACGTCGAACGGCTTGTCGCCCCGGTTGCGGATCTGCCGGACCATGAAGCTGCGAACCGCCTGGAGCGTGCCTTCGGGCAAGGTCGGGTTCAGGGCGCAGTCGCCGACCAGCGCCAGCATCTCCTGCCAGTGGCGCGACAGGGCGGTCGCGGCGATCTCGGAGTAGTCGGCCTCGCCGTAGGCGTCGATGGAGCCGCCCATCCGGTCGGCCGCCTCTGCGATCTGCTCGCCGGTCATCGTGCTGGTGCCCCGCACCATCATCTGCTGCAGCAGGTTCGAGATGCCCGCGTTGTCCGGCGTCTCCGTGCGGGTGCCCATCCGCGCCATGAGGGAGTAGGCCACCACCGGCGACTCGTGGTTCTCGCGCACGACCACGGTGAGGCCGTAGGGCAGGCGGGTGCGGCTGACCGCGGTCGACTGCGGGACGGCGGTCGACGGCACGACGAGGGCCAGGAGGGCCAGGGATGCCCCGACACGCCACGAGGTCTGCTGAGCACGCATCACTTGTTCCCCGGCGCGAAGGCTATGCACGCGTAGTCGGTGAGGGGCAGGTACTTGCGGGCCACGTCGCGGATCTGGTCGCGGGTGACCGCGCGGAGGCGGTCCACGTAGCGCAGCTCGTCTTCCAGGGTGCCGTTGAGCTGCGCGGTGCCGTAGGCGGTGGCCACCCCGCCGGCGGTCTCGTAGGAGAAGGCATGTTCGGACTCGGCCCGGGTGACCGCGAGCTGCCGCTCCTCCTCGGTCGGGCCCTCGGTTTCCAGCCGGCCCAGCTCCTCGAGGATGCGCGCCTTGACCTTCTCCACGTCGGCGGGCTCGAGCTGCGCGTGCACGTAGAAGATGCCGCTGAGGGACATCGAGGCGTTGGCCACGTTGATGCCGGAGACGAGCCGCTCGCCGTCGCGCAGCGTCCGCTGCAGCCGCGCGCTCTCGCTGCCCCCGAGGATGGTCGCGACCAGGTCCAGGGCGAAGCTGTCGGGGTTGGAGAGGCTCGGCGCCTGCCAGCCCAGCGCGAGCTGCGCCTGCTGCTCGGGCCGATCCACCGTCTTGCAGACGATGCCCTTGAGCGGCGCCAGCGACGGGGTGGGAGACGGGGCGTAGCTGGTCTTGGGCCGCCTGCCGAAGGTCGCGTCAGCGAGGGTCCGGGCCTGCTTGGCGTCGATGGGCCCCACCACCACGAGCACCATGTTCTCCGGCGTGTAGTACTGCGTGTTGAACGCCTTGAGCTTGGCCTGGTTCGCCGCGCTCATGGTCTGCGGCGTGCCGAGCACGGGACGGCCATAGGGATGATCCGGGAAGACCAGGCCGTAGAGCTGGCGGATGATGGCCGACTTGGGGGTGTCGGTCTCGATACGCGACTCCTCGAAGATGACCTGGCGCTCGGCGTCGATCTCCTTGGGCTCGAAGGCGGAGCGGAAGGCCATGGCCTCGAGCAGCTCGAAGGCCTTCCGCGTGCCCTCGCTCGGCACCAGGATCTGGAAGGTGGTGTAGTCGAACGAGGTGAAGGCGTTGCTGCGGCCGCCCTGGCCCTCGACCGTCCGGTCGATGTAGCCGGGACCGAAGGTGTCGGTGCCCTTGAACAGCATGTGCTCCTGGAAGTGGGCGTAGCCCAGCCCGTCGGGCGTCTCGAAGCGCACCCCGGTGCCGACCCAGAGGTAGACCGCGACGATGTCCGAGGAGCGCTGCTCCTGCGTCACCAGGGTGAGCCCGTTGGAGAGGACCTCGGTCACCGGCCGCGGGGAGGCTCCGTCGCCCGTCGTGGCGGCGGGGCCTCCCGCCATCGGCGACGTCATCGTGCAGCCGGCGAGCAGCAAGGCCGCGGCCAGAGCGGAAGCGGCGCCGCGGGAGCGTCTCAGCATGCGTGGTCCTCCTCGGATGAGTCGAGCCGCGTGGCGCAGGTCATTCGGGCGAGTATAGCCCACTCGCCGTGCCGCGATGGTCTACAATCCGGGCATCCGAGAGGTGGCGGTGTGAAAGGAGCGAACATGCGCACAGCGTGGCCGGTGGTGCTGGCGGTGGTGACGGCGGCGTGGATTCCCGGAAGCGCCGAGGCGCAGACGCCCGGCGAGGTCTTCCGCAAGGTCACCCCCTCGGTGGTGGTGATCCGGGCCAAGGGCAGCGAGGTGACTGCCGCCGGTCAGACCCGCTTCAACGAGACGGGCTCGGGCGTGCTGATCTCGACCGACGGCAAGATCATGACCGCGGCCCACGTCGTGCACTCCATGAACGAGATCACCGTCGAGTTCCTGGGCGGCGAGTCGTTGCCGGCCCGCGTGGTCGCGTCGGAGCCGGCCGCCGATCTCTCGCTGATCCAGATCGATCGGGTGCCGACGACCGCGCGCGTGGCCAGGATGGCCAACTCGGACACGGTCAAGGTGGGTGATCCGGTCTACATCGTGGGCGCGCCCTACGGGCTCAGCTACTCGCTGAGCGCCGGGCTCATCAGCGCGCGGTGGGCGCCGAACACGGTCTACAAGACCATGCCGATGGCCGAGTTCTTCCAGACCGACGCCACCATCAACACCGGCAACTCCGGCGGGCCGATGTTCAACGCGGCGGGCGACGTCATCGGCATCGTGAGCCACAACATCTCGAAGTCCGGCGGCAGCGAGGGCCTGGGCTTCGTCGTCACCATGAAGACCGCGCAGGAGCTGCTGCTCGCCAAGAAGTCGTTCTGGGGCGGCCTCGAGGGCCAGTTCCTCACCGACGATCTGGCCGACCTGCTCAACGTGCCGAACAACATGAGCGGCTACCTGGTGAAGAGCGTGGCCAAGGACTCGCCGGGCGAGAACGCGGGACTGCGAGGCGGCACCCGCGTGGTGACGATCGACGGCCAGCAGATGGTGCTGGGCGGCGACATCATCCTGTCCGTCGAGGGCATCGCCGCGACCAACGCGGCCAACATGGCGAAGGTCCGCGATCACCTCGCCGCGCTCAAGTCCGGGCAGGAGATCAAGGCGATGGTGCTGCGCGCCGGTCGCGTGATCGAGCTGACCGGGAAGGCGCCTTGACCGGTCCGCGACTTGCCAGATAAGGAGGACGGCATGGAACGTATCGCGCGGTTGGAGCAGCCCGGCTTGTTGACTCGCGGGTTCTTCAAGATCGGCGAGCGGATGTTCGGCCAGGTGCCGACGCCCGAGCGGATCATGGCCAAGCGCCTGCCGCTCCTGCTCGGGATCGGCGGGCTCTACGGGGCCATCGAATGGCTCGGGACGATCGACGCGCCGCTGCGGGCGCTGCTGAACGTGCACGTCGCGGCCCGGCTCGGCACGCCATACTGAATGGACATCCGACACGCCGTCGGCGTGCGAGTGGGAGTGCCGGCCGAGCAGCTGCGCGACGTCCTGAGCTTCGAGACGAGCCCGGCGTTCAGCGACCGCGAGCGGGCGGCTCTGCGATTCTCCGAGCAAGTCACGCGGGACGACCTGGACGTGACCGACGATTGCCTGGCCCGGGTTCGCGAGCACTTCACCGAGGCGGAGATCGTCGAGCTGACCTTCATCATCGGCTACCAGATCTTCGCCGGCACGTTCGCCAAGGCCTGGCGTCTGGCGCCCCAGGGGTTCTCCGCCGGCTGAGGCCGGGGTCAGGTCTTGAAGCCATCGCTGGCGATCGCGGCCCTCCTCGCCGTGGCGATCATCCCGGTGCTCGCGCCGGCGCCGGCCGCCGACGACCTCCTCGCGCGCGCCAAGGCCCTCGAGCTCAACACGCCATACGTGCCTCCCCCGGGCGATCCGCTGGAGCACCAGGCCTCCGGGTACGCCAAGGTCATGTGCTCGGCGGTGTTCATCACCGGTCTCACGCCCGAGTTCGCGACCGAGAACGTGGGATTCTTCACGGCCCCCGGCTCGGTCCGCGCGGCGCTCGGCCCGCCGGTGATCGATCGCGCGGCCCGTGCGGTGCACGTCACGCTGCCGAACGGCGTCAAGCGCACCGCGCGGTATCTCGGCGACCAGGGATGCGTGACGCTGCCGGTGGGCAAGGACGCGCCGGCCTTCAGGCCGGTGCGCGTGAAGAGCCGTCTGGCCGACCCCGCGACGCAGCCGTGGCCCATGGGCGATGTGCTGCCGAAGGAGCCGTGGCCCGCCGGGCTCGACGCGGCCCGGATCAAGCAGGCGGTGGACGCGGCGTTCGAGCCGGACGGGATGACCGCCGCGTTCGTGGTCACGTGGAAGGGGCGGGTGATCGGCGAGCGGTACGGCGACGGCATCACGCCGCGCACGCCGCTCGAGGGCTGGTCGATGGGCAAGAGCATCATCGCCACCCTGATGGGCGTGCTGATCAAGCAGGGCGTCTACGACCTGTGGCAGCCGGCGCCCATTCCCGAGTGGCAGGGCCCGGGCGATCCGCGCGCGAAGATCCGCATCGCCGACCTGCTCCGGATGTCGAGCGGGCTCCGGATCCGGGCGCCCGCGGATCCCGACTACGATCCGTCGGGGCCCTATCCCGATCACACCTACCTCTACACTGGCAGCGTCGACGCCTTCCGCTACGCGGCGACGCGGCCGCTGCAGTGGCCGCCCAACACGGTCGGACGCTACCGCAACACCGATCCCGTGCTGGTGAGCTACCTCGTCCGGCTTGGGGTGGAGAAGCGCGGGGAAGAATATCTCTCATTTCCGCAGCGCGCGCTGTTCGACAAGATCGGGATCCGGACGATGGTGCTCGAGACGGATCCCTACGGCAACTTCCTCACCCAGGGCTACGAGCTGGGCTCCGGGCGGGACTGGGCGCGGCTGGCCAATCTCTATCTTCAGGATGGCGTGTGGAACGGCGAGCGCCTCCTGCCCGAGGGCTACGTGAAGTTCGTCAGCACGCCGGCCCCCGCGTGGGTGGCCGATCAGCGTCCGGTGTACGGCGGCTTCTTCTGGATCAACGGCGACGGCGGCTGGCCGGTGCCCCGGGACGCGTACTACATGGCGGGCTCGGGAGGCCAGACCACCTTGATCATTCCCTCGCACGACCTCGTGGTGGTGCGGCTGGGCCACTACCGCGGCGGCGGCCCCGGGACGTCCAGCTTCGCGAAGGCGCTCTCGCTCCTCGTGGACGCGGTGCCGAAGCGCACCTGAGCGACGGCGACGGTGGTGGCTTACTTCGGGGGCGCCATCGACGATGATGACGTGCCGCCGCCGTTCGGCCGGCCGCTGCCGCCCGCTCCGCCGGATCGCGAGATCAGGTCTCGCACGGCGGGCAACAGGCTGCTCGTGATCACGTGCTTGTTGATGAACACGTCGGCTCCGCTGTCCGAGGCCATGAGGCGGTACGCGTCGTCCACGTGCGAGCTCATCAGGATGGTGCGCGTCTGCGGCAGCTCGGCGCGGACCCGCCGCGCGAGCTCGACGCCGTTCAGACCCGGCATGATGACGTCGGAGATCAGGATGTCGGGCCGGGTGCGCCGCACCAACGCCAGCGCTTCGTCCCCGTCGGCGGCCTCGCCGACGATGGTGGCCAGATCGGCCACGCCGCGCAGCAGGGCTCGGACGATCAGACGGAAATCGAACTGGTCGTCGACGACGACGATCGTCAGCAAGGCCGAGGGCGGGCGGGCCACGATGTCGCCGCCGGGTGCAAGGTCAATGCCCGACGCCGAGGCACGGAAGATCGGTAGCGGGCGGTCGATTGGGCAGGCTCACCTGATCACGGTATCCCGGGTGGGGCCGGAACGACCGAGTATTTTGTTCAATCGGAGCGCCACTCCCGCATCCAGAGCTCGTGACACCGCTGATGCAGGCGGAGAACCCCGCCCGGTCCCAGGTCGCAATCCACTTCCACCTCGCTCGGCTCGATGGGCTGCTCGCACGCGGTACACATGCCGCCGGTGCCGAAGCCATACCACGTCATCCGGCAGTTCTCCTTTGGCAGCGTGCCTTTGGCGAGCTTCTCGCGGATCATGAATTCGAAGTCGCTCACTCCATCCCCTTCCGGGCTCTTGTGAATCGCAACCCGCGTGCCGGACGGGAAAGATCATGCGGGCCGGTGAGTTAGAGCGACGCGTCCGTGGAGGGCGGCCGGTGGTCGGGTAGAAGCGACCCGGTCAGGTGACGCCCGGCTCGGATTGTGCGCGATGCGGTCTCCTCGCGCCCGGCCCCGGGCGGTGGTGCTCCTCGCGGAGCGCCGGCCCGAGGGGTCCTAGCGCGGCCCGAGGTCGCGCTCGGCGTCGGCGAGCAGCCGTCCCCAGCCGGACGGCAGCGCGATGGTCCGGCCGACGACGCCCGGGCTGTAGCCCTGCAGCCAGTAGCTGTTGGTCGGATGTCCGCCGCCCGCGACCACGATCACGATGTTGTCGGGGCTCGCGGTGATCGGCCACGGATCGAGCGCGAGGCTCTCGCGGGCCACCTTGCTCGCGTCGATCTCGATCCACGCCGCGCAGCCGGCGCGACGGATCTGCTCGGCGGGAATCCGCGAGTGCTCCCAGAGGAACTCGCGCATGGACGCCTTCGTCCAGCCGAGGCCGGCCATGGTCTGAGCCACCACGCCCGGGATCATGAGGATGCCCGGGGTGCCGTGCTCGTAGCCGGCGAGGCCCGGCATGTTGGGCACACGCATGAAGTCGGCCATGCGGTACATGCCCTGGAGCGCGTCCTCCTCCGGCGTCTCTTTCTTGGCGCCGCGACGCCGGATGTTGGTCGCGCCGTTGGCGAAGGCGAGCGAGACCGCGCTGCCGCCCGGGACGAACCCGTGACGCTCGGTGGCGTGCGGGGCCCAGCCCGCGGGCAGGCCGGCCTCGTCCTCGGCGAAGACGACGTTGGTGTAGCGCAGCCCGCCGTAGTTGGCCATGGTGCCGAGGCCGGGCAGGGCGCCGCCCAGGTTCTGCTGCAGCAGCCGGAGGGCGCGGCCGATGGAGGCGCCGGCCGGTCGCTGCGGGTCCGGGCCCAGGCAGCCGAAGCCGGCGTTGAGGCGGATCTGCTCGCCGATCGGTCCGTTGACGATCAGCACCGGGAACGCGCTGCCCGACGCCGCCTGCAACTGCTCGCTGCCCGACGCGGGATCGAGGAAGGCCTCGACCGCGGCGACCAGGACCGGCAGGTACTCGGGCCGGCCGCCCGCCATCGCCAGCGCCACTGCGCACGACTCGACAGTGGTGACGCCGCCGCGGGGCGGGAAGGTGCCGAGACGATGGTGCCGAGGCCGGGAGGCGCCGGTCAGGATCCAGTCCACGCGCTCGCGCGTCGGCGGCCAGAGCGGCAGCCCGTCGCCCCAGCGGTTGGCGAGCATCAGGTGGTTGGCGCGGGCGAGCGCGTCCTCGCCGCTCGCTCCGTCGACCGCGACCATCGGCGGGCCGCCCGCGCCGTCGCCGGCGACGGCGGAGCGCCAGCGGGTCAGGCCGTCGTAGAACTCGTGCCGGCGCGCCTGCACCGGGGAGATGTCGCTGCCGGGCAGGAACATCTCGATGGGGAACGTCACCATCGCGGCGTCCGGAGCGAGGCCGAGGCCGGCCACCGCGTTGGTCATCACCCCGACGAAGTCGGCGCGGGTGAGGGTGACCGTCGGGATCCCCTGGGTCTCGAGCCTGGCGGCCGCCCGGCCGCACGCGGTGGCGCAGGACCCTCAGGCCGCGTTGCCGATGATGACCGCATCGACCCCGCGGGCCTTGACGAGGGTCGCCGTCTCCTCCGAGCCGATCACCGCGTTGCCCTGGGGAAAGGCGTCGATCGGCAGGACCTCGATGCCCGGGAAGTCGGCCTCGAGCAGTGACTTGAGCAGGGGCAGCATGCGGTAGGCCTGCCACTGCTCGTTGCTGACGAAGCCGACGCGCGTGCCCGCGAGGGCCGGCAGCCGCGGCGCGTGCGGTTGCCTCACCTCGAGGGCGCCGGAGGGGTCGTGGAACTCGAGGCGAATCACTTCATCTTGCCCTGGAGCGCGCCGGCCTGCTTCTGCAGATCGCCCAGCTGGCCGGCCAGCTTGGTCAGCTTGCTGGGCTCGACCTGGGGCTTGGCCAGCTCGGTGTTCAGCGCGTTGGCCTTGGGCAGCATCGAATCCACCTTCTGCGTGTCCGCCGCGTCCAGCTTGCCGCTGCTCTTCATCGAGGTGAGGTCGGCCACCAGCTTCTTGCCCTGCTCGAGCAGCATGGTCTTGTCCGGCAGCATCGAGCTCACGCCGGGGACCTGCATCTGGGCGAGCGCGGGGGAGATCGTCATCGCACACGCGATCAGGGCCATTGTCAGCATCTTGATCATGGGAGGGCTCCTTCCGTCCGGTCGAGTCGGCTCCACCTGCTGCTTGCGACCGTCGCCCACGGGTCGGGACGGGTCAAGTTGGACCTTGGTCGTATCGCGCTCGCTCCCCGCGGTCGGCTACGCTTGCGCGAGAGCCAACCGCTCGACCTTGCGCGCGAGATCCTGATTCACGAGGCGCTGCAGCGCGGACAGCAATTCCGGCCGGCCCTCGGTGAAGCGGCGCACCGAGGCGAGCGGCCACGTGATGTAGCGTCCGGGCTCGCTGAACGTGGCGTCGAACGGCGCCGGCCTGCCCCCGAGCGCCAGCGCGCTGCCCACCACGTGCCCCGGTTCGAGGAGGCCCAGGTCGCGGTCGTGCCGATGGACGCGGACGTGGCCCCGGATGGCGATGGAGACGGACGACACCGGCTGACCCTCCCGCAGCATCTTGTGGCCGGCGGCCGCGTCGGTCCAGGCCCCCACCATCACGAGGGCCACGAAGTCCCGGAGCGTCAGGGCGTGGAAGCCCATGTCGTAGAGCGTCCGCTCGTCCGCCGACAGGGTCACCGGCCGGCGCTCCATGTAGATGCGCCAGATCTGGTAGAGGTTGATGGCGGTGAAGACGCCGGCCCAGAGGATTGGCGGCCAGAGGATGGACGGCTGGTAGAGGAAATACGGCATGTTGGTCAGCGCGGCGGCGACCGCGAACCAGCGCAGCCACAGCATGTTGCGGACGGAGTACGACACCAGCAGCAGGATGTTCGAGAAGTGCACCAGGTAGTCGATCGGATGGACGCTCATATGGGCTCGCTCCGGAGATTCGTTTGGGGATGTCGACCGTCGCGCGTCATTATATAGCCGTGAGGAAGGGTCCCCGTCTCGCGCTCCTCCTCGGAGCGCTCGTGCTGACATCCGCGTGCAGCACCCCGATCGGCGTGGTGCGAGGGGATCGGCACACGATGTACCGCAGCCTCACCTCGAGCGTGCTCTCCAAGGACGAGCTGAGCGCGGGGAGCGCGCAGGTGCTCAACCGGCTCGGGTTGACCGAGCGCTTCGAGCAGGAGCCCGAGGCGGTGCTCAACGAGCTGCGCGGCTCGGGCGAGGTGCTCAGCCGGGATCGGCTCTTCGCGCTGTGCGAGCTGTCCTTCGCGGTCGCCGAGCGGAAGCACAAGCCGGCATACTACCTGGCCGCGGCCGTCTACGCCTATGCCTTCCTGCTGCCCACCGACGGCGCGCCGAGCGGGATCGACCCGCGGGTGCGCCTCGCCGCCGATCTCTACAACCTGGGCCTCACCCTGGGACTCGCCGGTCCCGAGGGCGACACCGTGGTGCTGGCCGCCGGGTGGCGGCCGCTGCCGTTCGGACAGCTCGAGATGACGGTCGCGCCGGAGGAGTTCCTCTGGGGCGGCTACCGCTTCGAGCGGTTCGTCGCGGTCGGGGAATTCGAGACCCGCGGCCTGCTGAACAACTACCGGCAGCCGGGGGTCGGAGCGCCCCTGGCCGCCTCGCTCACTCCGGTCGGGGCCGGCCCCACGCGGGTGCGCGGCCGCATCCCGCCGACGGTCAAGGTGCCGGTGACCGCGTTCCTTCGCATCGACAACGTCATGGAGGGCATCGCGAGCGGGTCGGTGCGCGGCCGGATCGAGCTGTATCCCGCCGACGAGGCGCGGACGGTCACCGTCGATGGACACACGGTGCCGCTCGAGCTGGCCCCGTCGGCGGCGCTGGCCTACACGCTGCAGGACGCGCCGGTCTGGAAGACCGAGTTCGCGGCGTTCCTCTCCGCGGAGAGCTCGGTCTTCCCCGGCGGGCTCGGGATCATACACCCCTACCGTCCGGGCCGGATCCCGGTGGTGTTCGTGCACGGCACCGCGTCCAGTCCCGCGCGCTGGGCGCCGATGCTGAACGAGCTGGAGAACGATCCGGTGCTGCGCGACCGTTTGCAGTTCTGGTTCTTCACCTACAACACGAGCAATCCCATCCTGCTCTCGGCCAAGGAGCTGCGGGACGCCCTGCGCAGGATGCTGGCCGACGTGGATCCCGACGGGCGCGACCCCGCGCTCCGCCAGATGGTGCTGATCGGACACAGCCAGGGCGGTCTGCTCGCCCGCCTCATGGTGACGGACAGCGGCGATCGCTTCTGGAACAACATCGCCAAGGAGCCCCTGGCGCGCCTCAAGATGAAGGAGGAGACCCGGGAGCTGGTGAAGAGCACGATGTTCTTCGAGCCCCTGCCGTTCGTGAAGCAGGTCATCTTCATCTGCACGCCGCATCGGGGCAGCTTCCGCGTGACCGGCCTCGTGCTCGACGTCATCCGGCGGCTCGTGACGTTGCCGGCGCGGGTGGTGAAGGGCATGGCCGAGCTCGCCGAGGAGAACCCGGGGCTGCTCGCAACCGCCATGCGAGCGCCGACCGCGGTGGACAACATGCTGCCGGGCCAGCAGTTCATCCGCACGCTGTCCAGCAGCCCGATCGCGCCCGGGGTGACGACGCACTCGATCATCGCGGTGCGCGGCATCGGCCCGCCCGAGGGGCTCGGCGACGGGGTGGTGAAGTACGAGAGCGCGCACCTGGAGGGAGTGGCCTCGGAGAAGGTCGTGCACTCCGGGCACTCGGCGCAGGACAAGCCGGAGACGATCGAGGAAGTGCGCCGGATTCTCCGCGCGATGGTCACCGCCAAGTAGAGCGTAGAGTGTTCTGGCTGGCGCCCAGGTAACGCTCGCGCTGTGGTCGTGCGGTGAGAGTTCCCGTCGATTCAGGGGCTCGCCACTCGGTCTCGTTCATCTCGCCAGATCGCGAAGCAGTCGCTATCGTGGCAGGCCGGAAGCGGGTGCCGAGCCATGCGACCGGGCAGACGGCCTTGCGCACGTTCATCGCGGGACGTGCTCCTGTCTCTTCCGCTTCCTCATCGCGCCGAAGTCCGACCTGAGAAGGTGGGAAAATGAAGATGAGCACACGCCAGGGAGCAATACACACGTTGTACCGCGGTGGCAGGCTCACCGATCCGGATCGAGTAGGGTAGGAAGCTTGCCTTGCCGCACCCGTCACACACTCTTCGCTGCTCCTGAGCCTCCATAGGTTCGCCCGGGCGTTTATCGATGCTGGCCGCACCAGCAGACATGGACGGTCCCGTCGTGTCTCGGCGGTTCCTGGCAACGGTGGAGCTGGCCATCCGGGAGACGCTTGGGCACACCGCAGCGGTCCGTCGACCGGCGATCGGTTCTCAGATCGGGTGGCACCTTCGGGCACCATTCCGGCGTGTACCTGCTCTTCACGGCGCGTTCGCGCCATGACCGCGCAGGCGCCTTCGGCGCAGGCGGCGGTGGCGGCGGTCGAGGGCACCCCACGCGCTGGTCACGATCTCCTCGTACAACACCGCCCCACACTAGCAGCGCGCATGTGGCCAGCCTATTGGACATTGGTCCATAGGTCGGCCGCACCTGCTCGTCGAACGCCTGCCGGTGGTCTCCCCGGCTCATCACCTCGGTCGGAATGTGTCCAATTCGGAACGGATGTCGTTGTTCAAGTCTGGACAGATTCCGCGGGCCGAGCGGCGTATCCAGGAAGGGGAGACGCGAAGCTGGCTATGGGCGACTGGGCCGAGTCTGGCGCGGCGGAGGTGGCCATGGGGCAAGCGGTCGTACATGATTCCCCGCTGGACGGGGTGAGTGTGCTGCTCGTGGAAGACCACGAGCTCGTGCGCGAGGTCATCAGCCGGCTCCTCGTGGAGTTCGGCGCGGCGGTGACCGCCGCGGGCGGGGTGGCGGAAGCGCTCGAAGCCTTGGAACGAGAGCGGCCCGATGTCGTGCTGTCGGATATCAAGATGGCCGACGAGGATGGCTACGCGCTGATCCGGAGGCTGCGCGCCTTGCCACCGGATCGCGGCGGGCAGACGCCGGCGGCAGGCCTCACCGGGCTGATCACCGCCGAGGATCGCGCCCGCGTGCTGCGGGCCGGGTTCCAGTACTACGTGGCGAAACCGGTGGACGCGCGGACCCTGGTGAGCATCGTCGCGGCGCTGGCGGCGAGGAACAGGACCGCGCGCGGGAGCGCCGCGCGCGCGTTTCATCACAGATCGGGCGCGGGAGTCGGGACCCGCCCGTGAGGGTCGCGATCCAGGAGGACGCCGGCCTCGTGCCGGCGGTCGCCTGGATGACCTTCGACCCCACGCCGCAACCGGCCGCGGTCGCCGCGGTGATCGTCGTAGGGGAGCCCACCAGCTAGCAATGGACGGAGTCCTGAGCATTCTGGCCGTCGTTGTGGGTCTGCTCATCATCGCGTGGGTCTGTGGTCCGGCCCAGCGGCCGGGCCGACCCGGGCTCCAAGAGGGAGACCGAGCCGCCGAGGACGATGCCCACGCGCTGAATCCAGGCGCCGGCCGGCGTAGCCGGTGACCGCATCGACGGCGAACGAATCCGCGTCGAAGCCCTGCACGCCTTTGCCGTCGAGGATCCTCTCCGCGCCGTCAGGACGGGCACGTTCGCTGTACGAGCGGCAGCCCTATGGCCCAAGGTCCACTAGGCAGGCCGCACGCCGCTGACTAGAGTGATCAGCGAGAGCAGCGGGGGAGGTGATGAGCCATGTCCATGGAAACCGTATTGATCGTTCTCGTGGTGCTGTTGCTA
>DATFYA010000209.1 GCA_035315345.1 Candidatus Methylomirabilota bacterium | reverse complement strand
AGTGGGGGGCGTGGTCCCGCCAGGCATGCGCGCATTATGCTACGAGGCTTGACCATCTGCGGCCGTAGATCGGATCGAGCCGGGTAGACTGTTCAAGACGTCGCGCCCACACGGTTCACGTAGGTTCCCGGCCGGAAAAGTTCAGGGAGAATGGCAGTGGCGATCGGAAGAGTCGGACTGGAACCGCTGAGACCGGACCAGGCCGAGGAGGTCTTGCACTATTGGCAGCGGGCGCATCCGTTGCATCCACTCGAATTGTGGATGTTGAAGGAGCGATTGTTCGGTCCGCCACCGGCCGACCCGGACTTGCTGCTGGCAGCCCGCGGGGCGGGAGACGAGCTGGTTGGACTGGCGGCGGGCGTCGACCCCTGCCGCAAGGGGGGCGTTGGCGACGTCCGATGGCTGGGCGCACTCCCGGGTCCCGATTGGGAGACGGTGTTGCGCCGATTGTCGGATGAATTGAGCTTGCGGCTGACCGCCAGGGGGGCGCGGGAGATTCATCTGTTCGCAACGCCGCCGCACTATCTCAGACCGGGGGTCGATACTCGGGAGACGCGCTTGATCGCCACCTTGCAGGAAATGGGATGGGGGCACTCGGCGACATACTTCAACATGACGTGCGACTTGGACTCGTGGTCGAGTCCGGGCGAGGCGGCAATTTTTGGAGACGTGGATGGATATCGGGTGCGGCGGGGCCATCTTGGCGAAGGGGAGGCGCTACGCGAACTGATCGAGCGGGAGTGGACCGTCACGTGGCGTGACGCGGCTACGCTCGGCCTCGGTCATGAGCCGGTGGGGGTGTTCGTGGCGGAGAAGGAAGGCGAGCTGGTCGGCTTTTCGGCGTATGAAGTGGATCAGTGCGTGGGGAGTTTCGGACCTACCGGCGTGGCGCCGGCGCACCGAGGACATGGTCTGGGGGCAAGGTTGCTGTGGAGTTGCCTCGACGATTTGCAGAAGAAGAGGAGAAAGGAGTGCCAGATCGGCTGGGTCGGGCCGGTAGGCTTTTATCACCGGGCGTGCGGAGCCGTACTTGGACCGGCGTACTGGATGATGAGCCGGAAGACATGACACATCCTATGGTACAGTGCGGCGAAAAAGGAGGCTCCATGTCGGACGCAGTCCATCTCGGAAGCGGCAAGGTCCGTGAGCTGTACGCTCTCGACGACGAGCGGCTGCTGCTGGTCGCCTCGGATCGCATCTCGACCTTCGACGTCGTGCTGCCCACCGCCATCCCGGACAAGGGCCGGGTGCTCACCGGCCTGTCCGGTTTCTGGTTCGCGCGCACCGCCGAAATCTGCCCGAATCACCTGCTCGCGCTACGACCGGACGGCCGCTCCACCGAGTGCCGGCAGCTCCGGATGTTGCCCATCGAGTGCGTCGTGCGCGGCTACCTCTCCGGCTCCGGCTGGAAGGACTACGGCAAGACCGGCGAGGTCTGTGGCCATCGGCTCCCGACCGGTCTCCGCGAGTCGGACCGCCTGCCCGAGCCGATCTTCACGCCGGCCACCAAGGCCACCAGCGGCCACGACGAGAACATCACCGGCGCGCAGGCGGCCGCGCTGGTCGGCGCCGAGCGCTTCGCCGAGGCCGAGCGGCTCTCGATCGCGCTCTACCGCTTCGCGGCGGCCTTCGCGCTCGAGCGCGGTATCATCATCGCCGACACCAAGTTCGAGTTCGGCGTCGACCGCGACGGCCGGCTCGTCCTGGGCGACGAGGCGCTGACCCCGGACTCCTCGCGCTTCTGGCCCGCCGACCAGTACTCGCCTGGCGGACCCCAACCCTCGTACGACAAGCAGTACGTGCGCGACTACTGCGAGAAGATCGGCTGGGGCAAGACCTACCCCGGGCCCGAGCTGCCCGAGGACGTGGTGGCCGGTACGCGCAGGCGCTACGTGGAAGCGTTCGAGCAGATCACCGGCCGCCGTTTCGACGACTACCTGCGGCAGCCGGCCTGCGTGCTTTCAACCTAGCGGGGGCTGGCGACCTAGCGGGGGCCGGTCGGCCTCGCCGAGGCGGGAACGCACCAGCCGACTGACGCGCGCGAGATCCGGAAGCCTGGTGCCGCTCTTGCCTTGAGCGGCGAGCGGGTACAGACTTCGTGTCTCGGCCGCTTGCCTGCCGAGCGGGATATCCAACGATGCCACCGCGCAAGTCCAAGGGGCCCAGGACGTCCGGCCCGCGCCGAGGCCCGGCGGAGCGTCCTCCCGAATCGTTCGTGGAGGACGCGAGTCCGCGGCCACCGAGCGCTCCGTTCCCCACCGTCGGCATCGGCGCCTCCGCCGGAGGCCTCGACGCCTTCACGGAGATCCTGCGAGCGCTGCCGCCGGACACCGGCATGGCCTTCGTGGTGATCCAGCACCTCGACCCCACCCACGCCAGCATGCTCCCCGAGATCCTCGGTCGGGCCACGTCCATGCCGGTGACCGAGGTCGCCGACCAGATGGTGGTGAAGCCGAACCACGTGTACGTCATCCCTCCCGGCGTGACGATGGCGATCACGCGAGGCACGCTCCAGCTCACGCCCCGGCGGGAGGTCAAGGGCCAGCATCGCCCGATCGACCACTTCCTGCGCGCGCTGGCCGAGGATCAGGGGCACCGCGCGATCGGTGTCATCCTCTCGGGTAGTGCCACCGACGGCACGCTCGGGCTGGAGGCGATCAAGGCCGAGGGCGGCATCACCTTCGCGCAGGACGAGAGCGCGCAGCACACCAGCATGCCGAACAGCGCGATCGCGGCCGGGTGCGTCGATTTCGTCCTGCCGCCCGCCGAGATCGCGCAGGAGATCGCGCGCATCAGCCGGCACCCCTACGTGACCCGGGGCGCCGAGGAGATCCTGAGCTCGCCGGGCAGCGAGCCGAGCCTGAGCCGGGTGCTGGATCAGCTGCGGGTGGCCACCGGGGTCGATTTCTCGAGCTACAAGCGCAACACCCTCCTGCGCCGGATCACCCGCCGCGCGGTCCTGCACAAGATGGACGGGCTGCGGGATTACGCGCGGTTCCTCCAGGGCGATCCCGCCGAGACCGAGGCGCTCTATCAGGACGTCCTCATCAGCGTGACCAGCTTCTTCCGCAACTCGGACGCCTTCGAGATCCTGAAGAGCAAGGTCTTCCCGCGGCTCGTGAAGGACCGCTCGCGGCACGATCCGGTGCGGGTCTGGTCCATCGGCTGCTCTACCGGCGAGGAGGCGTACTCCATCGCCATCGCCTGGGCCGAGTTCTCGGAGGCGGCCCGCCTGCAGATCCCGCTCCAGGTGTTCGCGACCGACCTGAACGGGGCCAGCATCGAGAAGGCGCGTGCGGGCATCTATCGGAGGAGCATCGTACAGGACGTGTCTCCCGAGCGCCTGCGCCGGTTCTTCTTCGAGAGCGACGGCACGTACCGCATCAGCAAGGCGATCCGGGACACCACCGTCTTCGCCCGCCACAACGTCCTGACCGAGCCGCCATTCTCCCGCATCGACTTGATCAGCTGCCGCAACCTGCTCATCTACCTCGAGCTGTCGCTCCAGCAGAAGGCCATGGGCATGATGCACTACGCGCTCAAGCCGGGGGGCGTGCTGTGGCTGGGCAGCTCGGAGACGATCGGCTCCTATCGGGACCTCTTCGACGTGGAGGACGGCAAGTACAAGATGTACGTCAAGAAGCCGGGCCCGCCCCGCCTGGTCCCGCGCGCCTTGTCGACCGACATGCCCGCCCCCCGACGCGCCGAGCCCTCAGCACGCGAGGTCGGAGTCGCGGGCCCCGACGTGCATCGGGAGGCCGATCGCATCCTGCTGGCCAAGTACACGCCGCCGAGCGTCCTCGTCAACGCGGACATGGAGATCCTTCAGTTCCGCGGCGACACCGGTCCCTACCTGACCCCGGCTCCCGGCAAGGCCAGCCTGAACCTGCTCAAGATGCTGCGCGACGGGCTGCTGGTCGGGATCCGCGCGGCCCTGCACCGGGCCAAGCGCGAGGAGACCCCGATCCGGGAGGACGGCTTACAGGTCCGGTCCAACGGCGGCTTTCGTCAGGTGAACGTGCACGTGGTCCCGATCCGGGGCACGACCCCGGCGAGTCCGCTTCACTTCGTGGTCCTCTTCGAGGACGTGCCCGGCGTGGACGCGGCGAGGTCCCCGAAGCAGAAGGGCAAGGCCAGGCGCGTCGGGGCCGCCGATCGCAAGACGCGCGAGAGCGAGAGCATCGAGCGGGAGACGGCGCGCCTGACCCAGGAGCTGGCCGCAACCCGGGAGTATCTCCAATCGGTGATCGAGCAGCAGGAGGCGGCCAACGAGGAGCTGCAGTCCTCGAACGAGGAGGTGCAGTCGGCCAACGAGGAGCTGCAGAGCATCAACGAGGAGCTGGAGACATCGAAGGAGGAGGTGCAGTCCAGTAACGAGGAGCTGGCCACCGTGAACGAGGAGCTGCAGAACCGCAACATCGAGCTGGGCCAGAGCAACAAC
>DATFYA010000208.1 GCA_035315345.1 Candidatus Methylomirabilota bacterium | reverse complement strand
GGCCTCTACGCCGAGGGCCAGGACGGCTGGGAGCTGGGCGGACCGTCGCCGGCTCTCGAAGCCTGGCTCGACGCCGGCGGCACGTTCATCTGCGGGGGCCCAGACATGGCCCCCGCACTCCCCCAGTCGGCGGACAACCGTCGCGCCCTGAACCCTGCGCCACGCGTCGCGGTGCCCGGATGCGGGAGAGGCCACGATGCCCGGCTCCTCGCCCGCCGAGGCTACCGCGTCACCGCCTTCGACTTCGCGGAAGCCGCCGTCGCCGAGGCGCGCCGCCTCGCCGCGGCCGACGGTGTCGACCTGGCCGTCGAGCAGCGCGACGTCTTCACCCTGGCCCGCGACCACCGCGAGGCCTTCGACGGCGTCTGGGAGTACACGTGCTTCTGCGCCATCGACCCGGGCCGCCGCGCAGAGTACGCCGACGTGCTCCATGCGATCTTGAAGCCGGCCGGCCTGCTCCTCGCCTGCTTCTATCCGGTCCGCGAGGGCCGGGACGGGCCGCCCTTTCCGGTCTCGCGCGAGGACATCGCGAGCGCCCTCGCCGGCCGCTTCACGGTGCTGACCGAGGGCGCGCCGGCCCGGTCACCGGAGCGCCGCCTCGACCTCGAGCGGCTCGTCCTCGCCCGCCGCGATGCCTGAGCGGCCGCCGGCCCCTCGGCGTTTGACCGAGTGTTTGACCCGCCGCGGGCCGGCATGCTACGGTTGGCCACTTTTTTTCTCGCCCCGCGATCGGGGCAGCCCTTGAGCAGGACAATCACCCGAGGAGGCAGACCATGAAGTCTCCACGCATGCTGTCGGTCCTGGCCGTGCTCGGCGCGCTCGCGCTGCTCGCTGGCTCGGCGGCGCCGGCCCGCGCCCAGGCCCAGACCATCAAGATCGGCACCCTCTACGATCACTCCGGGCCCTTCTCGGCCGCCGGCTCGCTCAACTGCTGGCGCGGGGCCAAGATGATCATCGACTACGTCAACGAGAAGGGCGGCGTGCTCGGCAAGTACAAGATCGTCCAGGTGGACGGCGACAGCCAGTCCAAGGCCGACGTGGCGATCAACGAGGCCGAGCGGCTGCTCAATGTCGAGAAGGTCGACATCCTGGCCGGCATCTACTCGAGCGCCCACGCGGTGCCGATCGCCGAGCGCGTCGACAAGCAGAAGAAGTTCCTCTGGATCACCACCGCCATCGCGGACGCGGTGGTGAAGGACCGCAACCTCCAGTACACCTTCCGGCCCCAGCCCAACGGTACCCTCTTCGGCACCGGCACCGTGGACTACGTCGCCCACTACGCGCAGGACAAGCTGAAGAAGCCGGTCAAGGACATCCGCGCCGCCATCATCCACGAGGACGGCCCCTACGGCGCGGGGGTGGCCGCGTCCAACGAGTCCGAGGCCAAGAAGCTCGGCATGCAGGTGGTGCTGAAGGAGGGCTACTCGATCCAGGCCGCCGATCTCTCCTCCCTGGTGACCAAGCTGCGGGCCGCGCGGCCCGACGTGCTGTTCCACACCGGCTACAACCCGGACATCAACCTGTTCCTGAACCAGGCCAAGGAGCAGGGGCTTCGGGTGCGGGTCTATGTCGGCCACGGCGCCGGCCACAGCCAGCTCGCCAAGCTGAAGGAGGCTTTCGGCAAGGACGCGGAGGGCTTCCACACCTCCGATCCGCCGGCCTCCCAGCTGATCGATGCGAGCAAGCTCAAGCCGGGCGTGGCCGCGATGACCCAGGAGATGGTGAAGCGCTACAAGGCCTTCGAGCCCGACATCCCGGTCAACAACATCGCGCCGCACGTCTCGATGGGCTTCAACAACATGTGGATCCTGCTCAACGACGTGCTGCCGCGCGCCATCCAGAAGCACGGCGGCTTCACCGCGGAGGCGCTCGCCGCGGCAGCCCGCGAGACCGACATCCCGGCGGGCGGCACCATGCAGGGCTACGGCGTGAAGTTCGCGGGCGAGGGCAATCCCATGCGCGGCCAGAACGAGCGCGCGATCGCCGCGGTCTACCAGATCGTGGACGGCCAGTTCCGCCACGTGTGGCCCGAAATCATCGCCACCCCGAATCCACCGGTTCTCCTGCCCGCCGGGTCTCCCTGGGCGGCCCGCTGATCCAGATCGCGAGGTGAGGGCCGGCTGACGGTCCTCACCTCGCGGCGCTCTCCGTGCTCACCGTCACCCGGCTCACCAAGCAGTTCGGCGGCTTCACCGCGCTCAACGCGGTCTCCTTCGAGGTGAAGCCGGGCGAGATCCTCGGCCTCATCGGGCCCAATGGATCGGGGAAGACCACCTGCTTCAACTGCATCTCGGGCGCGCTCGCGCCGACCGCCGGCTCGATCCGGTTCAAGGACGACGAGATCGCGGGCACCACGCCCGACGCGATCTGCCATCGCGGGCTGGCGCGCACGTTCCAGATCCCGCGCCCCTTCCGCAAGCTCTCGATCCTCGAGAACGTGGCGGTGGCCGCCCACTTCGGGTCGGCCCGGCGCAGCACCGAGGCGGAGGCGCGGCAGCGCGCCCAGGAGGTGCTGGCCCTGGTGGGCCTGCCCGCCGATCCCTCCGCGTCCACGTCGCTCCTCGGGGCGGGCGGGCTCAAGAAGCTCGAGCTGGCCCGCGCGCTCGCCACCGGCCCCACCCTGCTCCTCGCCGACGAGAGCCTGGGCGGCCTCGATCCCACCGAGATGCACGACGCGGCCGAGATGCTCCGCCGCATCCGCGGAGAGCTGGGCGTGACCATCGTGTGGGTCGAGCACATCATGGCGACGCTCCTGCGCGTGGTGGACCGCCTGGTGGTCCTCGATCACGGCGAGAA
The DNA here is from genome assembly GCA_035315345.1 of Candidatus Methylomirabilota bacterium. Lineage (NCBI taxonomy): Bacteria > Methylomirabilota (SeqCode) > Candidatus Methylomirabilota bacterium. The sequence continues at coordinate 7,065 of DATFYA010000208.1, read as the reverse complement.
GATCGCCGAGGGCCATCCCCGGGAAGTCGCGGAGAACCCCCAGGTGATCGAGGCCTATCTCGGCGAGAAGGTCGTGCTGGGATGATGCGGAGGACGCGATGCTCGAGCTGAGCCAGATCACCGCCGGCTACGGCGCCTTCACCGCGCTGTGGGACGTGAGCCTGCGCGTCGCCATCGGGGAGGCGGTCGCGGTGGTGGGCCCCAACGGCGCCGGCAAGACCACGCTGCTCCGCGCCATCTCCGGGCTCATCGCGCCGCGCGCCGGCCGCATCACCTTCGAGGGCGCCGACCTGGCCGGCCGCCCCGCCTACGACATCGTGGCCCACGGCATCGCGCACGTCCCGGAGGGACGGCGTCTCTTCCCCCAGCTCACCGTCGCGGAGAACTTGAAGATGGGCGCGTTCCTGCCGTCGGCCCGCTCGCACTTCCGCGAGAGCCTCGAGCGGGTGTACACGCTCTTCCCGGTGCTGGCCGAGCGGCAGGCGCAGCGGGCGGGCAGCCTCTCGGGCGGCGAGCAGCAGATGCTCGCGGTGGGCCGCGCCCTCATGTCGCGCCCGAAGCTGATCCTCTTCGACGAGCCGTCGATGGGCCTGGCGCCGGTCATGGTGCTGCGCCTCTTCGAGTTGATCCGCCGGGTGCGCGAGGAGGGCTACACGATCTTGGTCGTCGAGCAGAACGTGCGGCAGGTCCTGAAGCTCGTTGACCGCGCATACCTTCTGGAGGTCGGCCGCATCAAGGTGGAGGGCCGGGCCGCCGACCTGGCCGAGCAGGACTTCGTGCGCCAGGCCTACGTGGGACTCTGAGCCATGATCGACCCGATCTTCATCCTCGAGGCGGTGGTCAACGGGATCCTGCTGGGCGGCGTGCTGGCCCTGCTGGCCCTCGGCCTCAACCTGATCTTCGGCGTCATCGACATCGTGTGGATCGCCTACGTCGACCTCGTCGCCCTCTGCATGTACGCGGTGTACTTCCTGGTGACCGCCTACGGCTGGCCGCTCTGGCTCGCCGGCCTCGGCTCGATCGCGGTCGGGGCGGTGCTCGGCGCGCTGGTGCACCTGCTGATCATCACGCCCATCCTGGCGAGCCCGCCGATCAACCAGCTCCTCGCCACCGGCGGGCTGCTGTTCTTCATCCAGTCGGCGGCCACGCTCTTCTGGAGCACCGACCACCGCTCGATCCGGGTGAGCATGCCCACCCTCGAGGTGGGCGGCATCTTCATCTCGTTCACCCGCCTGCTCGCCTTCGGGCTGGCCATCGCGGCCATGATCGCGCTGTACTTCTTCCTCACCCGCACCTACACCGGCACCGCGATCCGCGCGGTGAGCCAGGACCGCGAGGCGATCGCCCTGATGGGAGCGCGGCCCCAGCGGCTCTATCTGGTGACCTCGGCGGTGGGCGGAGCGATGGCCGGGGTGGCCGGCGCGCTGCTCATCATCCAGTACGCGGTCCATCCCTACTTCGGCGCCGCCTTCGGTCCGCTCACCTTCATGATCTGCGTGCTGGGCGGGCTCGGCAACATGGTGGGCGCCTTCGTCGCCGCCTTCATCATGGCGCAGGTGATCTCGGTGGGCGGCGTGATCGTCTCGACCGAGATGGGCTACGTCATCGCGTTCGTGATCTTCATCGTGCTGATGTTCATCCGCCCCGGCGGCATCTTCGCCCGCCGCGCATGACCCCGCTGCGCGTCGTCGGGCTGCTCGCGCTGGTGGCGCTGGCCCTCGTGCCGGTGCTGCCGCTGGGCGCGGCGCAGGAGTACATCTGGCACGTCATCATCCAGATCTTCCTGTGGTCGTTCGTGGGCAACGCGTGGTCGCTCATGGGGCGCTTCGGGCTGGTCTCCCTCGGCCACGGGGCCTTCCTCGGTGTCGGCGCCTACGCCACCGTGCTCTTCTGGAACTTCTACGGCATGACCCCCTGGATCGGCGGCGCGCTCGCCATCGTCATCACGGTCATCCTGGCCCTGGTGGTGGCGTATCCGTGCTCGCGCTTCCAGGTGGTCGGCCACTACTTCGCCCTCGTCACCCTGGCGGTCGGCGAGGTGATCCGCCTGCTCATCGTGGCCGAGCGCGACTGGACCGGCGGCTCGCTCGGCGTCACGCTGAAGACGGGCGGCACCGCCTCCGGCTGGTGGACGCTGCAGTTCGCGGACAAGCGCGTCTTCTACTACGTGGGGCTGGTCGCCTGGCTCTTCGGCCTCTGGGTGTGGTGGCGCGTGGACCGCAGCATGGCCCGCTCCGCGATGGAGGCCATCGGCGAGGACGAGACCGCGGCCGCCTCGGTCGGCATCCGGGTCACCCGCTTCAAGATGGCCATCACCGCGCTCTCCGCCGCCCTGACCGCGCTGGGCGGCACCCTGCTCGCGCTCTACCTGGCCTACGCCAATCCGGACACGCTCTCCGGCATCGGGGTGTCGCTGCGCATCGTGTTCGCGGTGGTGCTGGGCGGGATGTACTCGCTGCTCGGCCCCTTCGTGGGCACCGCGCTCACCATCGCGCTCAGCGAGTACCTGCGCATCTACTTCGGCATCCACTTCATCGGCATCGCGGAGACCATCTACGGCCTGCTGCTGATGATCTTCATCATCTTCCTGCCCGCCGGCATCTACGGCAGCCTCGCCGAGGCCGCGCGGCGGCGGCTGACCCGATCGCCCGCCGGGGTTGCCGTCAGGACCTAGCCTCCTGGTGCTCCCGTCAGGCGCCTCCGGCCACGCACCGTCCGTCGGAGGTGTAGGTTCCCCCGGCCCCGTTGCACGACAGCCGGCCGTTGTAGGGCGCCGACGAGAGCCCGCAGCCTCCCAGCAGGGCACTCGCCGCCAGCACGGCGGCCAGCGTCACGATCCACCTCGCCTGGCTCATGCACCGGCCGCGAGCGCTGCATCACTCGCCATAGCCCACCAGCTCGACATAGCCGCGGCCGGCGATCGGGCGGCCGTCCGCGATGCCGTCGACGCGCACCGCGCCCTCCCAGTAGCGCGTGCCCACGATCAGCTCCTGATCGGCCAGCCGCGGCACGATCTCGAGGGTCAGCGCGGCGCCCGGCACCGTGAGACGCCACCGGCTCGGGTAGCGGACCCGGCTCCGCGGGCTCGTCCAGTGATCGAGCGGATCGAGCGTGACGTCGCCGCCCGCGAGCGGGCGGGTAGCCCCGTCGGCGGCGATCAGCGCGCCCGCGCTGTGCGCGTCGATCGAGCCGTCGCGGCGGCGCAGACGGTAGATCATGACGTCGCGCCCGTCGTCCAGCTGCAGCGCCAGCCAGTCCCAGCCCACCAGGTCGGGGCCGAGCCCGCTGGTGCTCCACTCGCGGTCCATCCAAGCGAGGCCGGTCACCGCCAGCGGCTCGTCCTGCACGCGCACCGTGCCGCGGGCGCTCATCCGGGGCAGCGAGTAGTAGTAGGACGCGTTGCCCGGCTCGGGGCCTTTCCGGCTCAGGCCGCGGTCGCCCTGGAGCACCACGGGCTTCTCGGCGGCCAGCATCAGATCGATCGCCGCGTCGCCCTCCGCGGCACGGAGGCGCACCGGCAGGCCGGCCGCGGCCTCGCTCTCGGCCGACCAGTCGCCGAGCCAGACCCGGAACGGCACGGAGCGCGCCCCGGCCAGGCCGAGCGCTTCCCGGTCGAGCCGGCTCCACGCGTGAAAGCGGCGACCCGCGGTGTCGGTGAGCGCGAAGTGGGCCAGGTAGAGCTGACGCGTCGACCAGGCGGATGCGGTCTCGCCGGCGGACGCCGCGGGCGGCGCCAGCGCGGTGCGGAAGAACGTGAGCTGAAACCCGAAGTGGCGGCCCGTCGCGGTCTCCAGGTTGCCGGTGTAGTACCACCACTCGGTGCGGAACTCGGGATGTGGCCCGTGGTCGGCGGGGAACGAGAACGGCCGCGGCGCGGTCGCGCGCGCGAATCCGGCGGAGTCGGCGGGGGCGAGCGCCTCGCTCACCGCCAGGGCCGCCTGGACGCCCCGCTCCGCGGCGCCATCGCCGCCGGGCCGGCGCACGAGCACCATCGCGCCCACCGCGAGCCCGATGGCCGCGAGGGCGACGGCCGCCCGCGCCCGCCTACTCATCGCGGAGCGCGTCGGCCGGCAGCGCGCGCGCCATCCGCCACGCCGGATAGAGGCCGGCCAGCACCGCGGCCAGCACGGACAGGGCCACGCCCTGGAGGAGGATCGCGGGCGAGGGATCGATCGGCATCGTCCAGCCGAACGAGCGGCGGTTGACCACGAACACGAGGATGCCGGCCAGCAGAAGCCCGCCCGGCACCGCGAGCACGCCCGCCAGCAGCCCCATCAGCCCGGTCTCGGCGGTGACGAGCCCCCACACCTGGCGCGGCGTCAGCCCGAGCGTGCGGAGCACCGCGATCTCGCGCGCCCGCTCGAGCTGCAGCGCCAGCAACGCGGCGAGCATGCCGATGAAGGCCACCGCCACCGTGAGCGTGCGCAGCACGGAGGTGATGGCGAAGGTGCGATCGAAGATCTCGAGCGAGGCTTCGCGCAGGGCGCGGTTGGAGCGGACCACGACCTCCTGCCCGCCACCCGCGCGCTCGCGGAGCGCGGCCATCAAGCGCGGGAGATCGACGCCGGGCGCGGCCTCGATGGCGACGCCCGAGACGCGGCGATCGTCCCAGAAGCGGTCGTAGGTGCGGCGGCTCATCACGACCACGCCCGCGCTCGAGCCGTAGTCGTAGAAGACGCCGCCCACCGGAAAGTCGCGCTCGCCGCGGTCGGTGCGCAGGCGGACCGCCTGGCCGACGCGCGCGCCCCGTCGATTGGCGTAGGGCTCCGAGACGATCACGGTGTCGCCGTCGTCGGCCCACACCGCCGCCGCGCTCCCGTCGCGGAATCGCCAGCGCGGCGGCCGGGCCGGATCGACGTCGAGGGCCACCACCTGGACGGGCCCGCCGGGGCCGGGCACGACCACGCCGCGCGACGTGCCCACGCGGGCCACCCCGGGCGTGGCCCCGAGACGGCTCACCAGCGCGGGATCGAGCGTCGCGTCCGGGCGGTTGCCCACCAGGCTCGGCGCCGAGACGTAGATATCGGCGCGCAGCGTGCCCTCGAGCCAGCCCACCACCGCTTCGCGGAAGCTCGCGATCATGATCCCGACGCCGATGGCCGCCGAGACCGCGATCATCAGCGCGGCGATCGCCACCGAGGTGCGAGACAGCGCGGCCACGATGCCGCGGGTGGCGAGGCGGCCGAGGATGCCGAAGGCGGCGGACGTGGCCGGGTCCAGGAGCCGCAGCAGCCCGAGCGCCGAGGCCGGCGCCACGAGCGCACAGCCCACCATCAACACGAACAGGCCGGCGAAGCCGCTCACGATGCCGCCGGGCAGGGCCAGGATGATGGCGCCGACCGCGAGCAGGCCGACGCCGACCCCGGTCACCCGCGGAACCAGCCGCCGCGCCCCCGTCTCGAGCGCGCCCCGGCTCATCACCACGCGCGGCGGCGCGCCGGTCGCCTCCAGCGCGGGCGCCAGCGCGGCCGCGAGGGTGGCGCCGACGCCGAGGAGCACGCCCTTGGCGAGGGCCAGCGGCTCCAGGGTGACGTCGCGCACCGAGAGCACGAAGTAGAGATCGTTGATGGTGCGCGTCACGAGGCCGAGCAGCCCGCGGGCCAGTGCCCAGCCGAGCGCGAGCCCCGCGACCGTGCCCACCACGCCGATCAGCGCGGCCTCGCCCATCACGAGGGCGAAGATCTCGGCCCGCGTCACGCCGATGGCGCGGAGCGAGCCGATCAGCGGCCGCCGCTGCACCACCGAGAAGGTCATGGTCTGGTAGATGAGGAACATGCCGACCACCAGCGCGAGCAGCGAGAGCGCGGTGAGGTTCCACTGGAACGCGCGGATCATCTGCGCGGTGGAGCCCGCGCGCACGCCCGAGGCGACGACCTCCGCGCCCGGCGGCAGGGCGCGCCTGATGCGGTCGAGCAGCGCGCGCCCGGCCGCGTCGTCGGCCACGATCAGGTCGATCCGCGCGAGCCGTCCCGGCGCGCCGAAGATCGCCTGGGCGCTGGCGATGTCGGTGACGAGCAGACCGTCGAGGGCGCGGGCGCTCGCCGGGTCCCCGGGGTCGAGCAGCCCCACCACCGTCAGCTCGCGGGGAACGCCGGCCGCGCGCACCGCCAGCCGGTCGCCCACCGCGAGGCCCAGATCGCGCGCGGTGCCTCGCGCGATCAGGACCGCGCCCGGCCGCGTGACCAGGGCGGCCACCGTGGAGAGGCGATCGCGCGGCGGCGGCGGGCGGCGCTCGCCGGTGGCCTCGCCCGGCGCGCCCGACGTGACCGCGCCTCGCTCCTCGCCCAGGTACGGCCGGAACGGGGCCTCCGAGAAGGGGTCGATCCCGAGCACGGTGAACGTGCGTCCGGGCCGGTCGGCGGCGGCCACGTCACCGGACAGGACCGGCGCGGCGAGGCGCGCTCCGAGATCGACCTTCAGCGCGCGATAGAGATCGTCCGGCAGCCCCGACGGGCCGCCGACGATCTGGTGGGTCGCGCGGCCGGTGACCGCCTCGGTAGCCAGCGAGAAGGCCCGCCGCGCGCTCTGGTTGGCGAGGTCGATCGAGACCGCGACGGCCACGCCCAGCGCGATGCCGAGCACCGCCAGCCCGACCTGCCACGGGTGGCGCCCGAGATGTCGGAGCGCGATCCGGACGAGCTGCCGCTTCACCCGCCGCCCCGCTCCGACGGGCCGGCCCCGGTCGACTGCGCGACCAGGCCGCCGCGCTGGACCGAGAAGATCCGGTCGGCGACACCAACCACCTCGCGGCTGTGCGTCACCATGACGACGGTCTTGCCCGCCTCACGCGCGAGGCCGTCGAGGAGCGCCAGCACCGCGGTCGCGGTCTCCGCGTCGAGCGTGCCGGTCGGCTCGTCGGCGAGGATCAGCGCCGGATCGTGGACGAGCGCGCGCGCGATGGCCACCCGCTGCTGCTCGCCGCCGGACAGGCGGTCCGGCAGGCTGCCGCCGCGCCCGCCGAGGCCCACCCGCTCGAGCAATCCGCGCGCCCTCGCCAGGCCCGCGGCCGCGGTCACGCCGTTCAGCTCGAGGGGAAGCAGCAGGTTCTCCTCGATCGTCAGCAGC
>DATFYA010000207.1 GCA_035315345.1 Candidatus Methylomirabilota bacterium | reverse complement strand
CGCTCCTGAGCGAGCACGTCTACCTCGCGGCCGCCGCCACCAACGCGGCGCTGGCCGGTCGCCAGGCCGAGTTCGAGGCGGCCGCGGCCGCGCTCGACGGCAACTCGGTGGACCTGGCCCGCGCCATCGGCTCGGTGTACGGGCCGGAGGCCGAGCAGGCGTTCCTCCCGCTCTGGCGCAAGCACATCGACATGGTGGTGGACTACACGGTGGGCGCGGCCACCGGCGACCGCGCCAAGCAGGACAAGGCGGTGGCCGACCTGGTCGGCTACACGGACGACTTCGGCGCGTTCCTGCAGTCGGCGAATCCGAACCTGCCGAAGTCGGTGGTGGCCGATCTCGTGAAGCACCACGTGCTGACGTTGAAGGCGGTGATCGACGCCCAGGCCGCGAAGGACCAGGAGCGGGCCTTCACCGCGCTGCGCACCGGGGCGGGCCACATGCAGATGATCGCCGATCCGCTCGCCGGCGCCATCGTCAAGCAGTTCCCCGGGAAGATCGCGGGCGCCACCGACACGAAGGCCGCCGGGCTGCGCACCATGCTGAACCTGGCCCTGCGCGAGCACGTCTACCTGGCGTCGGCCGCCACCAACGCGGCGCTCGGTGGGCGCGACGCGGAGTTCAAGGCGGCCGCAAACGCGCTCGACGCCAATTCGGTCGCCGTCGCGAAGGCGATCGGCTCGGTCTACGGCCCTGAGGCGGAAAAGGCCTTCCTGCCCCTGTGGCGCAAGCACATCGGCATGGTGGTGGACTACACGGTGGGCGTGGCCGGTAGCGACCGCGCCAAGCAGGACAAGGCGGTCAGCGACCTGATCGGCTACACGCAGGACTTCGGCGCGTTCCTGCAGGCCGCGAACCCGAACCTGCCCAAGGCGGTGGTCGCCGATCTGGTGAAGCACCACGTGGTGACGCTCAAGGACGTCATCGACGCCCAGGCCGCGAAGGACCAGCGTCGCGCCTTCACCGCCGAGCGCACCGGCGCCGGCCACATGCAGATGATCGCCGACCCGCTCGCCGAGGCGATCGTCAAGCAGTTCCCCGACAGCTTCTAGTCCGCTCGGAGCTTCGCGCGGCGCTCCGGGACTCCCGTCCCGGGGCGCTGTCCGATCCGCCGAGCGAGCGTAGGCAACATCAGTCCCCTCCGGCGGCGGGCACACGCGTGGCCCCGTCCCCGTGATATAACCTCCCAGACTCAGACACCGGCCGCCCCGGGAGCCGACGGCACAGCTATCGACGCCGAGTCCACGAGCGCGTTCTGTGCTATCTACGGTAGGTGTGATCGCGTCGCCACGCGCGGGAAAGGGCCTCGTCCCCGCGGCCGTCTCATCACCCGAGAGGTGACCCATGACCAAGGACACGTTCGTTCGGCGTGCGGTGGCTGCCGTGCTTGTCGTTCTCTGGGCGACTCCGGGGATGGCCCAGACACCGGGCGGCCCCCCACCCGGCGCTCCGTCAAGGTTCCCGGCCACGAGCTTCCTGGCCCCGACGAAGGCCACCTGGGAGAGCACCCGCAACCTGGTCCTCGGCATCGCCGACAGCGTGCCCGAAGACAAGTACGACTTCCGGCCGACCCCCGCCGTGCGGACCGCCCGGGAGACCCTCATCCATCTCATCGGGGAGAATTACACGTTCTTCTCCAGAGTCTCCGGCGACACCCTCGAGAGCAACGCGCGCTTCGACAGCCTCAAGAGCCGCGCGGAGATCCTGAAGGCGCTCCGGGAGAGCTACGACTACGGGGCGCGGGTGTGGGAGGGGCTGACCGAGGAGAAGGCCCTGGAGATGGTGGCGGGCAGAGGAGGTCAGCAGGTCCAGCGCTGGTCGGCCATCCTGATAGCGATCCAGGACAACATGAACCACTACGGCAACCTCGTCGTGTACCTCCGTCTCAACGGCATCGTGCCGCCGCGGAGCGCGCCGCGCAATTGACGAACGTATCGCGGCATCATCGCGGGCTCCGGGCGGCCGCCGCACCGGTTCGATGATGGATCGACGGAGGTTCCTGCACGGGACCGGGATCGTGCTCCTGGCCGCGCCCATGGCGGCCCAGTCGCAGCCGGTCGGGAACGGCCCGCGGGTGGGCTTGCTCTTCTACGGCGCCCCCGGGCCCTCACCCGAGCTCGAGGCCTTCCGGCAAGGGCTGCGCGAGCTCGGCTACATCGAGGGCCAGAACATCAGCATCGAGTATCGGTTCGCGAGCGGCCAGGTCGGGCAGCTACCCGTGCTCGCCGCGGAGCTGGTCCAACTCAAGCTCGACGTCATCATCACCCCGGGCACGCCGGCGTCCGTGGCCGCCAAGACGACCACGAGCACGATCCCCATCGTCTTCGCCGGCGTGGCCGACGCAGTGGGCGCGGGCCTCGTGACGAGCCTGGCGCGCCCGGGTGGAAACATCACGGGGGTGACGAGCATCAGCGCGGCGTTGGGCGGCAAGCGCTTGGAGTTGCTGAAAGGGATCGTTCCCAAGGCCTCCCGCGTGGCGATCCTCTACAACCCGGCCGACCAGTCCAACACGCTGGTATGGACCGGCCTTCAGGAGTCGTCCAAGCCTCTGGGCCTCGCCCTGCACCCGCACCCCGTGCGTGGTCCCGGTGATTTCGAAGGGGCCTTTGCCGAGATGACCCGGGAGCGTGCCCAGGCGCTCTTCGTGGCGGCCGGCGTGCTCACGACGGAGCACCGGAAGTTCCTCGTCGACCTCGCGGCCAGGAATCGGATACCCACGATGTGGGGCGAGCGACAGTTCGTCGAGGTGGGAGGCCTCATGTCGTACGCCGTGAACTTCTACGATGAGATCCGGCGGGCCGCCGCCTATGTGAGCAAGATCCTCAAAGGCGCCAAGCCCGCCGATCTCCCCGTGGAGCAGCCCACCATGTTCGAGCTCGTCATCAACCTGAAGACAGCACGGGCCCTCGGGCTGACCATCTCGCCTTCGTTGCTGAGCCGGGCGGACCAGATCATCCAGTAGAGGGCGCCGCGCCCGCGGCGGCCTCCCGCCGAAGGTCGGCTCTCCCTGCTCCTCACCTCCTGACGCTGGCCGGCGGCACGATCCCATTCATCCGCACATAGACCACGAGCTGGCCGTAGTGGTTGCGGATCTGATACATCGGCCCTTGCCAGAAGGTGGCGCGGGTCACCGTGCGATTGCCGAAAGGAAACTTGACCGGCTCGAGGAGCTGGGCGTCGCTCAGCGGCGTGACCATGTCCTCCACGCTCTGGAACGACTTCTTCAGGAGAGCGATGATCTCGGGCTTCGTCATGGCGCCGTGATGGTGCTCTTCCGTCTTGGCGCCCTTGGCGGAATCCACGAAGCGCTGCATGATCCCGGCCAGGTGCACGAGCTGGTCGCCGAAGGTCGAGATCTCGGGCGTCGGCTTGTAGCTGTATTTCTCGGCGGGCATCGCCTCCGCCATGTCGAGGATCTCCTTGGCGGCGCGCTGGTAGGTCGCGACGAGCTCCTTGCTCAGACTCGGGGCTGGGGTCTGGGCCGAGACCAGAGAGGGTCCGACGAGGGCGAGCAAGACGACGCAGACGCAGGTCCAAGCTTTCATGACCGCCTCCTGGCGGGACTCGTTGTACAGCGTTCACTCCAGGCCAAAATGGCCGATCCTCGCGCGCGTGACGGGTCGTCACCGACACACCCGGCGGTAGAGTGCTTCGTAGCGCGGCACGATGACCTCGGCGGAAAAGCACGCACGCGCACGCGCCTGCGCCGAGCACCCGAGAGCCCGGCGGCGCGGCTCATCGTGGATCAGGGCCTCCAAGGCTCCGGCGAGCGCGTCGGCATCCCCAGGGGGCACCAGCACGGCGCTCTCGTTGTCGCCCACCACTTCCGGGATGCCGCCCACCCGGGTGGCGACGCTCGGGCAGCCGAAGCACATGGCCTCGAGGAGGCTGAGGCAGAAGCTCTCGGCGTCGGAGGCGTAGAGGCCGACATCGGCGATCTGCAGATAGTCCTCGATGGCGTGGACCTTCTCGCGGACGATCACGCGGTCGGCCAGGCCCAGGCGGCGCACGTCGCCCGCGAAGGGAGCGAACGCCTCACCGGCGAGGATGAGGAGGCGGAACGCCTCGCGCGGCCGCACCCGCGCAGCCGCTTCCAGCACGAGATCGACACGCTTGCCCCGGCGCAGATTGGAGGAGTGCACCACCAGCACCTCGTCGCCGAGGCCTAGCTCGCGGCGGACGATCTCGCGTGAGCGACTGGCCGGGCGCGGAGCGAAGAAGTTATGGATGACCTCTATCGGTCCGTCGAAATGGAGCACCCGCTGCGTTTCCTGCTTGAGCGACTCGGAGACGGCGGTGACCGCGTCCGAGGAGGCCAGGGCGTGCTGGATGGCCGGGGCGTAGCCCGCGTCGTGGCCGAGCAGCGTGGTGTCCGTGCCGTGCAGCGTGGTGACGACGCGAGGCCGCGGGGGCGAGGAGAGCATGGCGCGTGCCAGGATGGCCGCGGTGGCGTGCGGCACGGCGTAGTGGACGTGGAGCACATCGAGCCGATGATCCCGGCTCACCTCGGCCATGCGCACGGACAGCGGTAGCGTGTAGTCGGGGAAGCGGAACAGCTCGTATTGGTTGATGGCCACCGGGTGGAAGTGCAGCCGAGGCGCATCCGAGGGCAGGCGGAAGGGGCGCTCGTAGGCAATGAAGTGCACGTCGTGCCCGCGCGCGGCCAGCTCCTCGCCGAGCGCCGTGGCCAGCACGCCGCTGCCGCCCACCGACGGGTAGCACGTGATGCCGACGCGCAGCGTGTCTGCCGCCATCTCAGCGACCTGGAGTCCGGGCAGGTCTCATGTCAGCCCGGCAGCTCCGTGAACGCCTCATCCCATCGCTCGATCTCCTCCCGCTGCACATAGGCGATCTCCGGCGCCTCCTCCGGGCGAAGGTAGGCCTGCTCGCCCGCGCCCGTCACGTAGTGCGTGCAGTGGATCACCGACTGCATCCACCTGAGCCGGGTGTCCCGGGTGGGGCTGATCTGCTCCTTCCGGAATCCGGCGGCATCCGTGGGCAGCGTCACGAACGAATCTCCGCCCTCGTGCAGATACAGGGAGCCATCGCGCACGCGGGCCCGCACGATCGCGTCCTCGTGCGGCACGTCTACGAAGAAGTCCTCGACGTCGCAGGCACGGCGCCGCACCTCGGGGTCGCTCGAGCGCACGACGTCGACGCCGTCGAGGAGGCCCATGCCGCGGTACATCTCGAGGCAGAAGTCAGCCACTGTCTCCGCCGCCGTCTTGCGGAACAGGTCGATGGCGGCGTGGCCCAGGTAGTTCGTGAGCTGCCCCAGTGTTCTGGCCTGCCATCCCGCGGCGATGCGCTTGACGTAGAGCGGGGCGAACTTGCGCTGGAGCTTCCCCGCCACCGCGAAGTTCAGGTGTGCGAGCTGGCCGGTGGCGCGATGGCGCAGGAGGGTACGCGTCTCGCGCGGATCATGGTCACTGTCATGGCAGAAATAGACGACGCGCCCGCCGATCTCCGCCTGGAGCCGACGCGCGGTGCGGATCTTGGCCACGAGAAACCGCCGCGGAAAGAAACCGCAGGGTTGCTGGCCGAACGCGATGACTGGCTCCTCGCTCATGTCCCCCGGCCCCCCGCCCCCGGCGCGCGCGACGGCAGGATCGCCTGCAGGGCCAGGCTCAGGACGATGCACACGGCGCAGCCAATGAGGTTGTACCAGAGGTAGCCGATATCGAGCGAGAAGTACATCGCGATGACGAGCGCCTCCGCGGCCGCGGCCGCGAGGAACACCGCCGTGCCGCCGACCCAGTGGAGGAAAAATGCGACCAGGAAGAGACCGAGCAACACACCGTAGAAGATCGAGCCCAGGATATTGATGGCTTCGATGAGGTTCTCCGCGAAGCCGGCGAAGAGCGCGAACCCGACCGCGACGGCACCCCAGAGCAGGGTGAAGCGCCGCGCCACGCGTACGTTGCGCGCCTCGTCGGCGGCGGCGAGCGGGCGGAGGTGGCGCCAGACGTCGATCGTTGTCGTGGTGCCGAGCGCGGCCAGCTCGGAGGCGGTGGAAGACAGCGCGGCGGAGAACATCACCGCCAGGAGCAGGCCCACGGCGCCGTGCGGCAGTTGCGTCAGGATGAACGTGATGAAGACGTAGTCGGAATCCTTGGTCTTGGCGCGGGGGTCGACGGCGACGAGAGCCGACTTGGCCTCCGCGCGGATGGCATGCGCACGATCGCTGGCCGTGACCAGGGCGGCGCGCGCGCTCGCCTCCCGCTCGACGTCCTCCGAGGCGCGGGCCTCGAGCCAGCCGCGGATGGCCGACTGGCTCTGCGTCACCGCGTCCGCGTACTTCGCCTCGATGGCGCGGAACCGGCCGTCCTGCGCGTGACGTCGCCACTCCGCCTGGTTGAAGAACACCGGCGATGGCACGAACTGATAGAAGACGAAGAGGAACGCGCCCAGCATCAGGATCACGAACTGCATGGGGATCTTCAGCACCGCGTTGAACATCAGACCCAGGCGGCTATTGCGCAGCGAGGGGCCGGCGATGTACCGCTGCACCTGCGACTGGTCGGTGCCGAAGTACGAGAGCGACAGGAACAATCCGCCGAACACGCCCGTCCACACGGTGTAGCGCCGGCTCGGATCGAGCGAAAAGTCCACCGCCCGCAGCTTGCCCAGGGCGCCGGCCACATGGGCGGCACCATTGAGTCCGAGGCCGGGGGGCAGCCGGAGCAGGAGCACGATCACGGCCGTGGCCATACCGGCCCAGATCACGGCCACCTGCCACCGGTGGGTCAGCGCGACGGCCTCGCTGCCACCGGTGACCGTGTACACCAGCACGAGCAGCCCCGTGAACACGACCACGAGATCGAGCCGCCAGCCGAGCACCGTGGAGATGATGATGGCGGGCGCGTAGATCGTCACGCCGGCGGCGAGGCCGCGCTGCACGAGAAAGAGGCCGGCCCCGAGCAGGCGGGTCTTCTCGTCGAAGCGCTGGCCGAGGAACTGATAGGCCGTGAAGACGTTGAGGCGCCGGTACATGGGCAGGAACACGGCGCACACGATGATCAGGGCCAGAGGCAGGCCGAAGTAGTTCTGCACGAAGCCGATGCCGCTCTCGAAGCCCAGGCCGGGGATCGAGAGGAAGGTGATGGCGCTGGCCTGAGTGGCCATGACGGAGAGCCCGATCGTGCCCCAGCCGATGGCCGCATCGCCGCGCATGTAGGTGCTGAGGCTTCGCACGTGGCGCGTGCGCCAGGCGCCGTAGGCGGCGATGCCTACGAGGGTGCCGAGCAACACGGCCCAGTCGGCGACGTTCACGCGAAGATCACGGTGAACACCGTCAGCAGGAGGAGCAGCAGCAGGAACCACCCAAAGACGAAGAAATAGACGCCGCGCCAGGTACGGAAACCGGGGAGGTCCGGCGCCTCGGCCTCAACGATCTCGTTGCGGCGCGAGGTGGGCCTCATCGACCCAGCGAGACGAGATTCGCGAACAGCCGATACGCCCCGGGGACCGCTTCGGGAAGCTGGCGAAACCACGCCAGGCTCGTGTAGACGAAGTATCCCTGGCCGTGGCGAGCCACCAGCAGCCCGCCCCTGAGGGGCGTCGCGCCGGCATCGCTGGCGGCGAGGATCGCCGTGAAGCGCTCGTCCCACCGATCGGGGAAGTAGAGCCCGCGCTCCTGCACCCAGCCCTCGAAATCCGCGGCGGTGATGTGGTTCGGGGTGGTCAGCACCGGATGCTCGGGCGCAAGGATCGTCACCGGGGCGTGCTCGTCCGTCACGCGCTCACGCGAGAGATGCAGCTGGAACGGGGCGAGCCAGTCGTCGCGCAGCCCGTCCAGCGTGTTGTACTGCGCCACCACGGTGCCGCCCGCCTGGACGTACGCGAACAGGGCGGGCAGGTGCTCTGCCAGATCCCTCCGCACGTTGAAGGCACGGATGCCGATGACGACTGCGTCGAGACCGCGCAGCCGTTGGGGCGTGAGGTCGGCGCTGGCCAGCGACGTCACCTCGTATCCCATCTGCTCCAGAGCGGCGGGCACGTCGTCGCCGGCGCCCGGCACGTAGCCGACGTGGTGGCCGCGGGTTACCAGCTCCAGCGACACGGCCCTGGCGCGCGCGGGGGGCTGCAGAAGCTGCAGCGGCAGATGTTCGTAGCGAACCTCCACGCGCTGCTGGTCGAAGCGGCGGCCGTCGATCTCCACGCTCGCGCCCAGAGGCGCCGTCGCGAGCGCGGGCGGGGCAGTCACCGTGAAGGTGAAGCGCGCATGCTCTCCCGAGGTGGCGAGTTGGAACGGCTGCGTGGGCGGCGTCACTGTCCAGCCGGCGGGCGCGTCGAGCTGCACGGTGCCGGCGGCGTGCGCACGGGCGGCCGTGACCTCCACCGTCACCGGCCGCGCGGCGCCGGGCGCGAAGAGCCGCACGCCGGCCGGAAACCGCAGGGAGACGGGCGCGATGACGGTGAGCGGACGCCGCGCGAGGTGAGTGGGCTCCGCGGCGGACCTCGGCTCGCCCGCGATCACCAGCGTCTGCCCCCCGATGTCGAAGACGTACTCGATCGGAAAGGCGGGCGGATTCTCGGGGCGGCCAATGAGGGACGGATCGTCCACCTCGAACAGCCCGGGTGTACCTTCCGTACGCAGCCAGTAGGGCTGGGTCGGCGCTGCGTTAAACGGGACGGCCTGAGAGGTCTCGCGTACGACGGGCTGACGCGGGCGCAGGCTGGTCGTCTTGGCGATCACTCGATGCGCGGCCGGATACCGCACCGCCATCCAGCGTACGGGGAAGGGCGCGTGCACGATGGCCGTGTGGCGTAGCTTCACAGTCTCGCCGGGCACGGCCTCGGCGCGATCCACCACGGTGTCGACCTCGAGGCCGAGGCAGGCCTGGATGATCCGGTCGAGCTGCTCGCGCTTGTCGGTCACGACGGGATCCGCGGGGAGCGCGGCGAGCCGACGCCGGATGGCGAGCAGCGCGCGCAGGCGAGCGCGCACGTCCTGGCCGTCGAACCTCGCAATCTCCTCCTCGGTCGACCGGGCGATCTCCGCACCCCCGGGCACGCGGTTCCACGTCGTGTCGACACCGTCCATGAGGTCCTTGGTCGGCGGCTCGCCGTCGAGCAGCACGAACGGCTCGACCCGCGGACCCTCGTTCACGGGCGGGTCGTTGATACCGAAGCCCTGTGTCTTGTGCATGCCCCGGCTGCGCGCGGCGATGGAGGCGAACGACTCGCCCGTGACCGGATCCCGGACGCCCACATCGATCTTGACCACCCCAGGCCCATCCGGCACGTCGGCGGGCCATCCCGCGATGGCCACGCCCGCCCCCGGATTCGCGTTCGGACCCCGGCCCACGTTGTGCACGATGCGCCGTGCCTGCCACGTCCTGAGCTCGCGGAGCTGCTCGGGAAAGGCCGCGGGATCGCCGGCGAGGTTGAAGGCCTCGACGGCGAGGACGGCGGAGGCGGTATGGTGGCCGTGCGTGGGCGTGGGCTTCGGAGAGAAGCGCGTGATGATGACGTCCGGGCGGAATTCGCGGATCACCCGCACCATGTCGCCCACCACCGCCTGCCGGTCCCAGACGGTCAGCGTCTCCTCGGCGTTCTTCGAGTAGCCAAAGTCCTTGGCACGGGTGAAGTACTGTCGTCCTCCGTCGAGGCGGCGGGCCGCGAGCAGCTCCTGCGTGCGCGCCACCCCGAGCGTCTCGCCGAGCTGGGGGCCGAGCAGATTCTGTCCACCGTCGCCGCGGGTGAGCGAGAGATAGGCCGTTCGGTAGCCGCGCCCACGCGCCATGTAGGTGATGACCTGCGTGTTCTCGTCGTCCGGGTGGGCCGCCAGGTAAAGCACGCTGCCGGTGGTGGCGAAGCTACGGAGCTCCTGGAGGATCGCCGTCCTCGAAGGTGGCTCGGCAGCCTGGCCGGCATCGGTCGACCACACCAGGATGGCCACGACGAGGGCGGCCAAGAACGGCACGTGCCAGAGGGTCTCGCGCACGAGCATGGAGGAGGTCATCGACGGCTCAAACGATAGCACGGCATGTGCTGATGGCGGGCTCGCCGCTGGCGAGCCCGCCGCGCTTGACAACCTCCGGACCGGCGAGCAGAGTGAGCCGCAACGCGCCATGTCTCGACGTCACCGGTGCTCGTTGGTGCTGGTCCTGTTCGTCACGCTGCCTCTGTCACTCGGATCGAGCCGCGCCATGGCGCATCCGGCGACACTGCTCCTGGAGGCTCACCCGGGCTCGGCTCAGCCGGGCGCCTCGACGGGTGGCGTCTGGGGGATAGCGCTCTGGCTCATCGCCGGTGTCGGCCTGCTGCGTGTGGCGGCGCGCCCGGTGCGCCGCCGCGCGATCGCCATGGGCCTCTCGCTGGCCCTCGGTGTCTTCGGCCTGGAATCGGCCGTCCACTCGGTCCATCACTTGACCAGTCCCGAGACGGCCGCGACGTGTCCCGTGTTTCCGAGCACCGAGCATCTCGGCTGGGGCGAGATCCCGGTGGTCGCATCCGACGCCTCGCCGCCTCACGTGACTGCCGCCCCGGCCCCGGCACGCGAGACCTCCGAGGGTTCGCTGACCTACCGTCCCCGCCCGGGACGGGCTCCTCCCGCCTGACCGCGCTGTCGGTCCCTTCTCGAACTCCACGACCGTAGCGCCGCGCGGCCGGGCCCGCTGCCGCTGTGCGTGCGCGGAGATCCCTATGAGAACGAGACTCGGCGTCACCCTGCTCTGGGCGATCGGCCTCACGATGGCCGTACCCGGTCCGGCGTCCGCCCACGGGCTGATCGGGCAGCGCTTCTTCCCGGCCACGCTCACGATCGACGATCCGTTCGTGGCCGACGAGCTCTCGCTGCCCACCGTCCTGCACATCAAGAACCGCGGCTCGGAGGAGAGACCGCCGAGCCTGCAGACGGACGTGAGCGGCGAGCTGTCGAAGCGCCTGAGCCCCGACCTGGGGCTCTCGCTCGGCGGCACCTACACCCTGCTCGATCCCGATCCGGGGGACTCGGTGTCGGGCTTCGACAACATGGAGGTGTCGCTCAAGTACGTCTTCTGGAAGAGCGCGCCGCACGAGACCCTCTTCTCGGCGGGCGTGAGCTGGGACGTCGGCGGGACCGGCAGCAAGAAGATCGGTGCGGAGTCCTTCGACACCGTCACCCCGCAGCTCTTCTTCGGCAAGGGCTTCGGCGACCTGCCGGAATCGGTGGAATGGCTCAAGCCGCTCGCGCTCACCGGAGCCTTCGGCCTGGACATCCCGACCCGGCGCCACAACCAGACGATCTCGGTCAACGACGACGGCGACGTCGAGGTCGAGCGCGAGCTGAACCCCAAGGTCGTGCAGTGGGGTTTCTCGATGCAGTACAGCCTCCAGTATCTCCAGTCGTTCGTGCGCGACGTCGGCCTGCCCGCTCCGATCAATCGCTTCATCCCACTGGTGGAGTTCGCGATGCAGACCCCGGTCGAGGGACGCGACGCCGGTCGCACGACGGGAACCGTGAATCCCGGGGTGATCTGGTTCGGGCGCTACTGCCAGCTCGGCGTCGAGGCGGTCATCCCGGTGAACAGCCGGACCGGCAAGAACGTCGGGGTGATCGGGCAGATCCACTTCTACCTCGACGACATCGCGCCCAAGATCTTCACGTGGACGCCGTTCCACGGCGTGCTGGGCCCGACCCAGCCGCAGTAGCCGTGCGGACGCTGTGGGCGGCGGTGATGCTCCTGATCACGGCGGCGACCGCATCGGGCCACGCCTTCCCCGACCATTCGGAGCCGCGCGTCGGCCACACCGTGGACGCCTCGCCGCCCACCGTCCGCATCTGGTTCGACGGCGCGATCGAGCCGGTCTTCAGCACCCTGCGCGTGGAGGACGCCGACAAGCGCCGGGTGGACCGGAACGACTCGCGGGTGAGCGCGACCGACGCCACCCTGCTCGAGGTCGGCCTGCCGTCGCTGGCCCCCGGCCGGTACCGGGTGTTCTGGAGCGTGGTCTCGCGGGACGGGCACCGGACCGAAGGCACCTTCGGCTTCCGCGTCAAATGAGCGCGGAGGCCGATCGGTGCTGATCGCGGCGTGGCTCATCCGCTGGAGCGGGCTCGTCGCGCTGGCCGGCCTGGTCGGCGGCTTCGTGGTGGACCTGCTCGTCTTGCCCGCCGGGGCGCGGCCGATGGCGGTTGCCCGTCGTCGGCTCCGGGCGCTGCGGATCGGGTGCACCGTCCTCCTGCTCGTCGTCACGGTCGGAGAGTGGTGGCTGCGGGCCACCACGATGAGCGGCGGGGGGCTCGGTACGGCGGTGCGGGCGATGCCGGTCGTGTTGACGCGCACGCACTTCGGCACCGTGTGGATCGGGCGCGCGGCGGCCCTGCTCGCGCTCCTGGCGCTCTCGAGCGCGTCGCGGCCCGGATGGCAGAGGCTGGGCGCGCTCGCCGCGCTCGGCGTCGCCCTCAGCGTGAGCTTGACCGGCCACGCCAGCGACTGGGGGGATCTGGCCCCCACCGCCGGGATCGACTGGGTCCACGTCGTCGCCGCCACCACCTGGACCGGCGGCCTCTTCGTCCTGGTCGTCGTGGTGGTGCGGGAGGCCCGCCGATGGCCGGTCTCGCTCCTGGCCGAGATCATGCGCCGCTTCTCCCGCCTCGCCGCGTGGTGT
>DATFYA010000206.1 GCA_035315345.1 Candidatus Methylomirabilota bacterium | reverse complement strand
ACCGTCTCATCCGTCCCGATGGTCTGCAGGAGCCGATCGAGGAGTGGCCCTTGCGCGCGCCGGACGTCCGCGTCGATGTCGATCCGGCTCGTCGAGCGGCCGATGAGCAGCGGAGCGACGTGGATGCCGATCTTGATCCTCGGCCCCAGGCCAGCGCCTTCACGGGCCCGGGCGGCGCCATGGTGAATGGCCATCGCGGCGTGCGCCGCGCGTCGCGGCGCATCGTCGACCCGATCGACCCCGAACGAGGCCACGACGGTCGATGGCGTCACCTCTTCGACGCGGCCGCCGAACGTCTGGAGTTTGTCGATCACGACTTCGAGCGCCCGGCTCGTGTGTGCCCCGGCGCTGGCCTCGTCCTCTTCCACGAGCGCGGCGTAGAGCAGGGTGATCCCGCGGCGTTCCCACTGAATCCCCGTGCCCGCGGGCGCGGGGGCCGGGGCGGTCTCGGGCCGACGGGGGCGGCGGGAAGGGGCGCGATGGCTGCGCACGCCGTACTTCTCGAGGCGCGCATAGAGCGTGTTGCGCGCGATGCCCAGCCGGGCCGCTGCGTGGGAGAGGTTCCCCGCACATTGCTCCAGCACACCCAGGAGATGCAGACGCATCGCCTCCTCCGGGGTGATGACGGCGGCGCTCGAGCTCGGGGCTGGGACCGCTGGGTCGGGCCCCTCCGCCGACAGCGGCTCCAGCATCGCTGCGGTGACCACGGGAGAGTCGGCGAAGAGCGCCGCGCGTTCCATCACGTTGGCGAGCTCGCGGATATTGCCGGGCCAGGGATAGGCAAGCAGGCGAGCCTGCGCTTGCTCACTCAGGGTCTTGGGCGCCAGGCCATAGTCGACGCAGGCTCGGCCGAGGAACCGCTCGGCGAGCAGGAGCACGTCGCGTCCCCGATCCCGGAGCGCGGGCATGCCGAACGTGATCACCGCCAGGCGGTGGTAGAGGTCTTCCCGGAACCGTCGCGCCCGGAGAGCCGCCTGTAGGTCGGTATTCGTGGCACTGATGAAGCAGACGTCGACCACCTCCGCCCGGGTGCTGCCGAGGCGGCGGACGACGCGCTCCTCGATCACGGTGAGGAGCTTGGCCTGGGCCGATTCGGACAACAGGCCCACCTCGTCGAGGAAGATCGTGCCCCGGTGCGCGGTTTGAAGAAGCCCGGGCTTGGCGCGGCGGGCGTCCGTGAACGCGCCCCGCTCGTAGCCGAACAGCTCGGCCTCGAGCAGCGTCTCCGGAATCGCCGGGCAATTGATGTCGACGAAGGGGCCGGCCTTCCGCGGCCCCATGCGATGCACGAGCCGGGCGACGAGCCCCTTGCCAGTCCCGGTTTCGCCCTGGATCAAGATTGCGGGGAGACGGCGGCCCGCCGGCTGGCGCTCCAGGAGGTGGCGCAAGTTGCCCCGGAGGAGGTTGATGGCCGGGCTCTCTCCAAGCAGTTCAGCCGGCTCTGGCATGGCCGCGGCTAGCCTACGCGTTTGCTCGGTTCACTGCTCACATTTCCGAACACTCTGAACAGTGATCGGCCAGTGCCGCGGCCGTTCGCGAGTCGCAAGTCTGCGGCGTATCTCGAAACGGCGTCGACGCTTCCGCAGCCGTCAACTGGAACGTTTTCCGCACGCGTTGGGTACCCGAGGGGAGGTGCGCAGCATCGGGACACCCAAGACAGGCACACGAAGACAACCAGAAAGGAGCCAACATGAGATCCAAGGCCATCTCTACGTTTGTTGCCCTCGCGCTGCTCGCTGGCGCCGCGTTCATGATCCTCTCACTGACACCAGGAGAGGTCTCGGCCACTGACGAGCAGGATCAGCCAAGTGCCGAGAACACCTTCACGAAATGGATCACCACCTATCCAAATATGGCGGGCTTCGTCGGAGGCGATGTCGGCCGGGGCACCTATGCCGGGAAGATTCTCAGCTTCCAACCCGGGGCAACCGGCTCCCCTACCTTCATCGAGGCTTTCTACCAGTTCAATGGCCGTAAGCACGCCTTCACCGCCCACGTCTACATAACGCAACTGGACCTCAAGGCAGTGATCATCGGCGTGGTAACGGACGGGTGGCTGAAGGGCAACACGGTACAAGGGGAGTACACGCAGATCAAGTGTTCACATGACAACATCACCACTGATTGCTTCCAGGGCACACTCGATATTCTGCGAGGCACCGAGCACTAGGCGCCCTCGGCCCGCGCGCTCCAGCAATGAGACGCCGGCGTGGAGTCCCGGTCTGGCTCGATCGCTGGGCTTCTTCGTCACGGCTCCTCCCGCTGAACCTGTTGCTGGCCCTCCTCGGCTGCGCCCTCGCGGCCGGGTTGATCCGCGAGTTGCTCGCCTCGCGCCCGCTTCCGTCTCCGCCGACCCCGCGGATCGGGCCGTCCGCAGAGGTCGCGGCGGTGACCGCGCCGCCGGCGGCGTCGGCGGCCTACGCGGTCATCGCGACGAAGAACCTGTTCAGCCCCGGTCGATCCGAAGCGCCGATCGGCCCCACCAACACCGCCACAAGTCCCAGGCCAGTGCTCCACGGCGTCGTCATCGATGGGGCGAAGAGCCGCGCGTACCTCGAGGATCCGCAGCTCAGGCAGGTCTTCGGGTACGCGGTCGGCGATCCCATCGGTGGCGGCCGCCTGGAGTCGATCGCCGCGGACCGCGTCGTCATCGCGCGCGCCGATCGGCCGGTCGAAGTGCTGCTGAAGGATCCGTCGAAGCCGAGGCCGGCGGAGTCCGCCGCCGTTCCGACGGGTGCGCTCCCGGCGTCCGCCGCGGCTGCTGCCCCGAGCGGCGCCGCCGCCCCTGCTCGCACAAGCGTCCTGCCCGCCGCCGTCGCGGCTCCGCTCCCATCCCAGGTCCTGCCCCCGATCGGTCCTCGCCTGCGCGGAAACGACCGTAGAAACGACCGATGACCGCTCATCGTCTGACCGCGTCCTGGCCCCTAAGGAGGAGACGCGGTTAGAGGTCGCGCACGGCGCTTGCCGATGTGATCCCGTTCGGGACGCCTACCACTGGTCCCTGTTGGGAGCGTACCTGGCGCCGCGACTGGTCGGCATCTGGCGTTGTTTCCTCTCACTGCAGACGCAAGCATCATTGCCCGGTTGCGTCCTGCGGAGACGAGCCAGATGGAGATCGATACCATCCCCCGCGAGCGAGTCATGCTCCTGATCCAGCAAGGGAAGCTCCCCGGTCAGCCGCTCGTGGGTATCGAGTGCGCGGTGTGCGACCTTCCGGTGAGCGCGGATCAGAGCGAAATGCAGGTCGAGTTCCTACGCGACCACGGTGCCGAGGTTCTCGAGGTCTTCCACTTCCACGTGCGGTGCTTCGCGAAGGGAGATAGGGATAGGTTGGACGCCGTCCCCGCCGCTCGACGAAAACGCGGCCGCTCGAAGCGGAAGAGAGTACACTGCCGTTGCCTCCCCTCGGGTCCCCTGGTTAGGCACCGCAGGTGCCAGGGCCCGCCGGTATCTGGCTCGTTCCTCTCCTTCCAGATCAGTGGGCCCCCGTGCCCGCGCCGGGGCCTGTCCATGGCGGTACGCCTGCTTCGAGGTGAACCCGAGGGGCAGGCAGGGGGAGATGCGCGGTGTCGATAGCGCGCGCCTTCGGGGCGACCTTGGCCGCGGCGACCCGCTCCATGCGCAGGGCGGTCTCCGGCCGCCGCGGCTCTCCGGCGCCGGCCGTGCCAGCGCCTGCTGTACGTGGTTCCCGGCGCATGAAGCGCGAAAGGGGGCGCAATCGGTCATGACGATGTCCTTGCTCTCGGCGGAGCAATTGAGGCAGCAGGTCCGGGTCCGGCTCGCCCAGGGGCGGTTGCCCTCGGTCGATGGGGTCTACAAGAACCGTCGAGGCACCGGCCGTCCCTGCATGGTGTGCCGCCGTCTGGTCGAGGCTCGCGAGGTCGAGTGCGACGAGACCGACCGGGCGGGCGCGGTCCTGGTGGCGCATGAGGCGTGCTACATGCTTTGGCGGGAAGAATCGGTGTCGTGGCAAGTGCCGAGACGACCATAGCGAAGCCCCGGGAAGTCGGAGGCGCTCTCGGCGAGAAGGAAGAAGCCCGGCCCCGGGCCGATGCTGGTAAGATAAGGGCCTTGAATCCGACTGGTCGGGAAGCGTGAGCGACAATCGTCCGCGGAGGTTCGAGCGTGCCCCGTCCTTTCGGGCCACCATCCTCGATACGTCCCCTCAGTGGCAGGAGCGTCTCGTCGCCCAGCAGGCTCAGCGAGCCGCCGAAGCACGAAGCGCCGGCGCGGGGGCCGATCTGTCTCGCGGGGCAAAAGGCCAATCGAGCGGACGCTGAGGCCTGCGCAGCCGCGCCCCCGGAACACCGCCGCCACCGGGTCGTCGCTTCATTGATCGGAGACACTGACCATGGCGGGTGGGGTGATCGTCGGCATTCTTCAGGAGCGATATGCGGATCGCATCGTGCTCCGCGACGGCACGCAGGTGTTCCTCACCGCCAAGCTCGCGGCCGGTGAATTCGCGATCGGGTCCAGCCTGACCGTGGCGTACACGGTCAAGAAGGACGGCCGGAAGATGGCCGACAACATCTGGCGCTGTAGCTAGCCTGGAGTGCTGGGCGCGCGTGCGCGGATAAGAAAGGAATCGGGATGGCGCAACGACGCACGATGTATCGGGGCGATCGCCGCCGCAAGGAAGACCAGCGCAAGGCCAAGCAGGAGGCCAAGCGTGCCCGCAAGGCAGAGCGGCGCGAGAGCGGCAAGGGTGGCCCGGAGATCGGCGAGGCCGCGAGCCTCCAGGGAAGCGCCACGGAGTTCGTCTGGTTCTCGCCGAGCAGCGGGCGGACGGTGACGACGACCACGGCCGCGGTCCCGAGCGTGCAAGGGGCGGACGACTGGACGCTCCTCGCGGATCCACGGGTGCCCCCGGGGCGTTGAGCGGATCACACACGTTTGGCCGCCGATTTTTTGATTCGTCCTCCACTTCAGGAGGACCTCCCTGCCGTTGGGGCGGGGTGTTACCGAGGCGCAAGCCTCGAGAGAGGTAGCTGGTTCAAATGGCACAGGGTACGGTCAAGTGGTTCAACGATGCGAAGGGCTATGGATTCATCACGCAGGAGGGCGGCGAGGACGTGTTCGTGCATTTCAATGCCATTCAGGCGCAGGGCTTCAAGAGCCTGTCTGAGGGCGACAAGGTCGAGTTCGAGGTGACCAAGGGCCCGAAGGGGCTCCAGGCCGCCAACGTGCGCAAGGCCTGATCGGACGTCCGTCTCGAATGGACGGCCGGGTGCTATCTCGACCCGGCCGTTCCTTTCACCGAAGAGTTGGATCATGATCCAGGCGGGCTAGCCTACGTCCGCGGCAGGTGGGCCCGCGACGGGAACGCCGCGGATTTGCGGCCCCGGCGCACCATTCCTTCCGTAGCGGCGGGCACGAGTCGGGATCGGCTCCGTCACACGGAGTCGCTCCACCGGTGGTCCCTTCAAATCACCGGTGTTGTTGGCCGCTCACCCTCGCCGTCCGCGCGATGTTGACCCCCCGGATAGAGCTGGCTCTGTCGATCCAGAGCTCGCCATCCAGCAAGTAGGTTCCTCGACTTCGGCGTGACGCTGCTGCCCCGCCTCCGGCCTGGCTCTCAGTTACTTCTGTGGGGCCCTCGAAGCATTTGCCGACACCTCGAACTCGTTGAGCCAGGCCGTGCTTCAATCGTCCCTACGCGTTGCTCGGATTGCGTCACCATAGGTCAACAGCTATAGTTCACAGGGTCCGTGCGCCGTCGCGTGAATCGGCGCTGGATGCCTCCTAGATGAGCGGCCTCGAGTACTCGGCCGACGGCAAGACGTGGCCCGGGCCCGTCTCTTCCGTCATCGCGTAAAGGAGAAATCATGCAGCCGACGTGGTCGATACGCGCTGCCATCGGAACGCTCATCGTGGGCACGAGCACCGTCCAGCTCGCCAATGGGTTCTTCGGGACGTTTTTCTCGCTGCGCGTCACCCTCGAGGGGTTTGACGCGAGCATCGCGGGCCTGGTGCTCAGCAGCTACTTCGCGGGCTTCACCGTCGGCGCGTTCCGCTGCGGACCGATCATCGAGCGGATCGGCCACATCCGCGCCTACGCGGCATTCGGGGGGCTCGCTGCGGCCGCGACTTCGGCCATGCCGTTCCTCGTCGGCTCGCTTGCCTGGATGGTGCTGCGCGCGGTCATCGGGTTCGGTTGCGCGGGTCTTTTCATCACCACCGAGAGCTGGCTGAATGCGAAGGCGCCGCCCGAATTGCGCGGACGGGTCTTTTCCGTCTACATGGTGGGCACATTCGCCGCCCTGGCGGTCGGACAGCTGCTCATAGGGAGCAGCGATCCCCAGTCCCCGAGGCCGTTCAGCGCGATCGTCGCCCTCTTCGCGGTGGCGCTGGTCATGGTGAGCACGACCCGCGCGGAGCCGCCGCAAGCGACGGCTGCGCCGACACTCCCCTACGGACAGCTCACGCGAGCCGCACCGGTCGCCGTTTTCGGGAGCGCGCTGAGCGGCATGATCGCCGGCACATTCTACGCCCTCGTGCCGGCCTGGATGCAGGGCGAGGGAATCGAGCGTTCGAGGATCGCCCTGTTCATGTTCGTGGCCGTGATCGGCGGGCTCCTCTTCCAGGTGCCGGTCGGGCATCTATCGGACCGCTTCGACCGCCGGCGGGTGCTCGCCGTGCTCGGCTTCGGGTTCTCTGTCGTCGCCGTCGCCCTGATCCGGCTCCCGCATACGCTCGTCGTGGTCGCGTCGGCCGCGTTCCTGATCGGCGGCTTCCTATCCACCTTCTACCCGGTCTGCGTCGCCCACGCCCACGACTGCATGCCGGCCGACCGCGTCGTGAGCGTCAGCGCACGCCTCATCCTGGTGAGCGGCGTCGGCTCGGTCATTGGGCCACTGATCGGCACCCCGATCATGGCGAGCTTCGATATCGACGGTGTCTTCTACTTCATGGCCGCGGCGGCGCTCATCCTCGCGACGCTGGCCTCGTCCGGGAGCCTCGGTGTGGCGGCGCCGCTGCACCAGGAACGCCCCTTCGACATCCTGACGCCCCAAGCCACGCCGCTGGCCCATGCTGCGCGCGACCGGTAGTCTGGCGTCAGGTGGCGCCGTCACACGGCCCGAGGCTGGCCGGGGGTCCGTCGACGCGGTGGTTGAAATCGCGATCAACTCGTGGAAGTCTTCGGCCCAGTAACCGAGCCGAGCAATCTCGAACGGTCGAACCAGTCTCTTAGGAGGACCTACCATGAGTCGGACCGCTATCGCCGCCGTCAATCGGCAGTTCGAAGACGCCGCCAAGCAGGGAGATCTCGATCGACTCGCCGCGCTCTATACCGCAGACGCCATGGCGCTCCCGCCCGACGGCCCGATCGTGAAGGGGCGGGAGAACATCAAGCAGATGTGGGGGTCGGTCGCGACGCAGATGGGGCTCAAGGAGGTGCGGCTCGAGACGATGGACCTCGAGGTGACCGGCGACACCGCGTACGAGGTCGGTGAAGCCACCCTCACGCACAGCGGTGGCACGGCCAGCATGAAGTTCGTCGTCGTCTGGAAGATGGTCGATGGCCAGTGGCGACTGCACCGCGACATCTGGAACTCCACGGGCGCATAGCGGTCGGAAGCCATCACCATACCGGTGGGATCCCTGGCCGGCTGACTCGTGTACTATCTCCATGGTTCGATGGCGCGGGACCACTCGGGTAAGGACCTGGCCCTCATGATAGGACCGGCGGTCGCCGGCGCCGGTCCGCCGCCGTCGGTATGGAACGAGCGCGGCTCCGTGATCTCGTGAGCGACGACGGCCGCATCGGTGCCCCGCGCAAGCGCAAGGAGGACCCGCGCTTCCTGACCGGCGCGTCGCGCTTCACCGACGACATCGCGCTGGCCGGGCAGCTTCACGCCGCCGTCGTCCGTTCCCCTCACGCGCACGCGCGGATCCGCGCCGTCGACGTGGCCGCGGCACGCTCCGCGCCCGGGGTGCGATTGGTGCTGACCGCCGCCGACGTCGAGGGTGAGATCGCGCGGCCGATTCCCTCGTTCTCGCGGACGCCGCCCTTCGACATTCGCGGGCCCGACGGCGCGACGGCCCCGGAGGCCGAGCAGTTCCCGCTGGCGCGGGCGACGGTCCGCTACGCCGGGCAGCCGGTCACGTTCATCGTGGCCGAGAGCGCCGGCCTGGCCCGGGACGCGGCGGAGCGGGTCCGGATCGACTACGAGCCGCTCGCCGCCGCGGTCGGCCTCGAGGAGGCGCTCG
Organism: Candidatus Methylomirabilota bacterium; assembly: GCA_035315345.1. Lineage (NCBI taxonomy): Bacteria > Methylomirabilota (SeqCode) > Candidatus Methylomirabilota bacterium. The sequence goes on along the minus strand of DATFYA010000206.1, from coordinate 14,558 downwards.
CCCCGGGCGCGCCGCGGGTCTGGGACGAGCGGCCCAGCAACGTGTCCTTTCAGTGGGAGGGCGGCGACCGGCGCGCGGTCGAGGCGGCGTTCGCGCGCGCCGCCCACGTCACCCGGGTGGAGGTCGTCAACAACCGGATCGCCCCGGTCTTCATGGAGCCGCGGTCGGCGATCGCCGAGTACGATGAGGCCTCGTTCCGCTGGACGCTGCGGGTCGGATGCCAGTCGGCCCACGGCATGCGCGCCGTGCTCGTTCACGTGATGGGCGTCGAGCCGGATCGTCTCCGGGTCGTGGTGCCCGACACCGGCGGCGGCTTCGGAGCCCGCGGCGGCGTGTATCCCGAGTATCCGCTGCTCCTGGTCGCCGCGCGCCGCCTCGGGCGTCCGGTCAAGTGGACGTCATCGCGCGCGGAGGCGTTCGTCGCCGATCACCAGTCGCGCGATCACGTGCTCCGCGGCGAGCTGGCCCTCGACGACGCGGGCCGGTTCACCGCGATGCGCGTGCACGTCGACTGGCGCCACGGCGCGTACTTCACGAGCCGGAACGTCTGGGTGATGGTGCACTACCTGCCGCCGACGCTCGGCGGCCCCTATCGCATCCCGTGCGGTCACGTGGCGATTCGCGGCGTGTTCTCGCACACGACGCCGCTCGCGGCCTTCCGCGGGATCGGCCGCATCGAGGCAAACTACCTGACCGAGAGCTTGATCGAAGCGGCGGCGCGCGAGACCGGGATGGATCGCCTCGAGCTCCGCCGGCGCAATCTGGTCCGCGCCGAGGAGCTTCCCTGGACGACGCCGGGCGGCGCGGTCGTCACCTCGGGCGCCTTCGCCGAGCACTTCGACCGCGCGCTCGAGCTGGCCGACTGGCGCGGGTTCCCGGCGCGGCGCGCCGAGAGCGCGGCCCGGGGCATGCTGCGCGGCTTCGGGCTCGGGATGTACGTCGAGAACGACGGCAGCACGCCCACCGAGTTCGCAGAGGTCCGGGCGACCGGGGAGGGCCGCGTGGTGGTGGCGGTGGGGACCCAGGACTTCGGCATGGGCCACGACACCGTCTTCTCGCAGATCGCCGCGGCCACGCTGGAGGTGCCGTTCGACCGCATCGACGTGCTGTTCGGAGACACGGATCGCGTGGCGCGAGGCGCCGGATCGGCCGGATCGCGATCCGCGCGGCTGGGTGGCGGAGCCGTGGTGGTCGGCGCCCGGAAGCTGATCGAGGACGGGCGCGCCCGCGCGGCCGAGATGCTCGAGGCGGCGGCGGCCGACGTGACGTACGCGGCCGGCCGGTTCACCGTGGCCGGGACCGATCGAGGCGTCGACCTCTTCCAGGTGGCCGGGTTCGCCGAGGCGACGGGCGGCCGCCTCGCGGCCGCCGTCGACTTCGCGACCGCGGGGGACGTCCATGCCAATGGCTGCCACGCGTGCGAGGTGCTCGTGAATCCCGACGACGGCACGCTGCGCATCGAGCGCCACGTCATCGTGGCCGACGTCGGCCGGGCCATCAATCCGCTGATCGTGCATGGCCAGATGCACGGCGGCGCTGCCCAGGGCATCGGGCAGGCCCTGATGGAGCACGTGCGGTTCGAGGCGGACACCGGCCAGCCCTTGACGGGCAGCTTCATGGAGTACGTCCTCCCACGCGCCGACGATCTGCCGGCGATGACCGTCGAGCTCAACGAGCGGCCGGAGGCCGACAACCCCCTCGGCGTCAAGGGCGCGGGCGAGAACGCCACGACGGGTGCCCCCGCCGCGGTCATGAACGCCGTCCGCGATGCCCTGCGATCCACCGGCGACGCCGGCGTCGACATGCCCGCCACGCCGGAACGGATCTGGCGCGCCCTGCGGCGGGCCAAGCCGGGGAACGAGTGAATCTGCCGTCGGGTGAATCGGGCGGCCCACGGCGAGAGCGCCGGCGGCATCCGCGAACGCCGGTCGCCTGGCCGGTGCTGGTCGAAGCGGGGAAGCGGCGTCACCCGTGTCAGACGGTGGACATCGGGGTGCAGGGGGCGAAGCTCAGTCCGAAGATCTGGCTTCAGACCGGCACCGAGGTTCGTCTGCAGTTCGCGCCGCCCGAGGGAGAGCCGATTCGGATCGGGGCGCTGGTGTGGCGGGTCGACGCCGATGGGCTGGCATTTCTCTTCGACCAGCGCGTCGCCCATCCGCTCATCCGCAACGCCTAGGGAGGGCAACCATGAGCCAGGTGGCATTCGACGAGCGGGTGGCCAGCGAGCTGGTGCGCTACGCCCGGATGGTGGTGGCGCGCGGCTACATCCACAACTCCCTCGGCAACATCGCGGTGCGGGCGCCGCACCCGGACTTCCCCCACGGGGTGGCCTACACCAAGCACGCGGAGGTGTCGCTGGAGGAGATGACCGTCGACAACGTGGTGGTCACCGACATCCCGACGCCCACGCTGCTCCACGGCCACGTGCCGACCAGCGTCGGGCACAACCTGAACCGCGAGATCCTCCGGCTCCGCCCGGACATCGGCGCGGTCATCCACGCCCACCACGACGAGACCATCGCGTTCTTCGCGGCGGGAGCCAAGGGGCTGCGCGTGCTGTCGCTCGAGTTCCCCTACGTCATGGCGATGCCGCCACACGTGGTGCCGTCGCACCTGGACGTGGAGAACGACGTGGGGCCCATCGCGGACTTCATCGCCCACACCAATGCGCTCATCATGGAGAGCCACGGGGTCACCACGCTCGGGCGCTCGCTCTCCGAGGCGTACCACCGCCTGAACACGCTGACCTCGGAGATCCGGCGCAACGTCCTGGCCGAGCAGCTGGCCGCCATCCGCGGTCACGACGTGCACGTGCTGAGCCCGGACGCGGTGGACTGGATGTATCGCTACGCGGAGAGCGTCATCTATCCCTCCCGGGACGCGACGCGCCGCCCGGAGGGCGGAGACCGCCAGGCCTGAGCCGCCCCTGCTCAGCCGCTCCCCGGCCCCTCCACGAACGTGAACCCGAAGCGCCCCTTGATGCAGAGGTGGCCGTGGGTCACCGAGTTGTCGGCGGGAGAGGTGACCTTCACGATGCGGTTGTCCTGCACGTGCAGGGTCAGCGTGCAGCCGACGCCGCAGTAGGCGCAGATGGTGTCGGCGGTGTGCTGGCGCGCCTCGTCCCACTGGCCGGCCGCGCGCATGCCGTGCTCGCGCTTGGGGTTCAAGTCCCGTCGAACCCGCCACTTCAAGCATTCCACGGTGTTGGCCGCCGATCTTTCCGCCACCGGTCTCCGACCGTCTCCGCGACTGTGGCTCACCTCTCATCAGAGGCTCAGCTTGGCCTTCCCGTCGACGGCCATAAGTATCGAGTCTGGGACGTATGCAACGTCGGTTGTCCTCACGAACGCGGTGGCGGCCCTGAGGTCGCTCCCTTGATTACATACGGTCATAGTGCAATGGTATGGTGACCACCACGATCAGGTCGACCTACGTCATGGACGTCGAGACCGCGCAAGCGCTCGATCGCATCGCCCGGCGCTGGGGAGTTTCGACGTGGGAGGCCCTCCGGCGGGCGATTCGCGCGGCGGCGGAGCAACCGTCGCTCGAGCGGGGCGAAGCCGTCCGAGCGCTCGATCAGCTTCAGCGGTCGCTCAAGCTCACTCGGGCCCGGACTCGGGCATGGGTCCAGACGGCCCGCCGCGAGCGTCGAGCGACATCGGCGCGGGGCGAAGGGCGCGGGCGATACACCTTGACACCGGCTTCCTGATTGGTGCCTTGCGTCGAGGCTCAGCCGAAGACGAGCGGCTGCGCCAGGGGCTGGTTCGAGGCGAGGCCGTGGGCAGTAGCGCAGTGAGCTGGACCGAGTTCCTGTGTGGGCCGGTCCAGGGCCACGCGATCGAGCTCGCCGCTCGGGTCGTGGATGAGCCGGTGGCGCTCCTCGCCGTGGACGCCGCCGCCGCGGCCAAGCTGTTCAACCTCGGCCGCCGCCGCCGGGGCTCCCTGAACGACTGCATGATCGCGGCCACCGCCCTTCGGGCGAACGCCTCGCTGGCCACTACCAACCCTGCCGACCTTCGCGGTGCTCATCGCGTGTGACGAGTCACGTGACTCCCGGGCGCCAGCGCCGCCCGAGCCGGTTCCGCCCCCCTCTGCGGCCGACGCCCAGCGGCTCTTCTCCGGGCTCACAGTTCAGAGAACCGCCGGAGGCGGTCTCGTGATCTCGGCTCCGGCCGCGACCGCGTCGACGCTCGCCGCGCTCTTCACGGGAATGGCGCAGCTTCTCCTGGCGGCGGTGCCGGCCACGACCGGGCCGACCACGACACTATGACGCGCGTGAAGAGCCCGGGGCGACCACATCGGTGGGAGTTCAAGGCGCGTTTTCGCCGGCACGCGTTTGGATGGAGGTCGCAACCCGCCGTCGAGCGCGTGAAGCAGGCGGTCGCAGAGATCAAGAGAGTCGCCCGCGCGGACCCGATCCTTGCCGGCGACGGCGCAGTGTCCCTCTTCGAGCGGCTGTCGCCGGCCCTCGAACACGTCGACGGCTCCTCGGGCGCCATCGGCGCCGCGGTCAACCGCGCGATCGCCGAGCTGGTGCCCCTGGTCGCCGGCGCGCCGGCAGACACGAAGACCCGGGCGGCGTGGCTAGAGCGGTGCTGGGAGGCGCACGCGGCAGACCAGATGCCGTATATCGAGGCGCTCGCCGACCACTGGGGCGACCTCTGCGCGTCGAAGGAGGTTGCCTCGACTTGGGCCGATCGGTTGCTCGGCATCACCCGGATGGCGCTCAGCTCCAACCGTGACGTTCGCGGGTACTTCCATGGGACCACCGCGTGTCTGAGCGCCCTCTACCGGGCGGAGCGGTACGCTGAAGTTGTCCAGCTGCTCGAAGGCGAAGGCTTCTGGCCGTACGAGCGATGGGCCGTCAAGGCCCTCGCGGCCATGGGTCGGACCTCGGACGCCATCGACTACGCGGAGTCATGCCGTGGACCCTGGACGCCCGACGCCGGCGTGGACGCGCTATGCGAGGAGATCCTGCACGCGTCCGGCTTCGTCGAACAGGCCTACCAGCGCTACGGTGCGCGCCCGCGCCAGGCCGCGACGTTTCTGGCGACATTCAGGGCGGTCGCGAGGAAGTACCCGCACAAAGCGGCGGCCGACATCCTGGCGGAGCTGGTCCGGAGCACGCCCGGAGAGGAAGGCAAGTGGTTTGCCGCCGCGAAGGCAGCGGGCCTCTACGACGCGGCGCTCGCACTGGCGAGCCGGTCGCCCTGCGACCCTCGGACGCTCACACGCGCCGCCCGCGACATGGTTGAGAAACAGCCGGCCTTCTCGATGACGGCGGGCCTACTCGCGCTGCGCTGGCTCGTGGAAGGCTACGGATACGACATCACGGGCGCAGACGTGTGGGCGGCCTACTCCATCACGGTGAGAGCGGCGGAACGGGCCGGGGTCGTCGACGAGACGCGCGAAAGGATCAGGGATCTCGTGGCGGGCGAGAGCGCCGGGGGCTTCGTGAGGCAGATCCTCGGGAAGGAGCTCGCGCTCTGAAGCTCGACAAGCCCGTCCCGAGTTCAGCGGCACCTGCAGGACCAGGGACAGAGCCCGCATCACCGGCTGGCCAAGCGCAGCACGGACGACCGAGGGGGACCATGCGGCGCTACGGCGTGCAACTGCCTGCGTCGCAGCGCGACAACCCTCGAGGTCGGCGGCGCCGGCAAGCGATTGAAGACGCTAGCGATGCCCACGATTGGCCATGGAAACTGTCAATCCAGAGGTCGCGGGTTCAAGTCCCGTCGAGCCCGCCAATCAATCAAGAGGTGAGGAGGGGGCGGCGCCCTGTCGCCCCCTTCAACCCGTGAACTTACCCGCTTCTCTCTCGGGCGCGCCGTGCGGGTTTTGCTCGAAGCGCCCTTCGTGCTCCGCCGGCGAGCCGTCACGGTTTCGCGTGGCCCGAGGTCGAGAACAGTGGATACGTCGGGCGCGCGGAAGGCGGGCGGAGCGTCGGGGGCGCCACCTCCAGGACGGGCCGCGGTGTGTACGTACCGTTCGCTGCGGGGCTGCCGAACTTGCAGATCTCTACCACGTTCCGCAGCGTCTCCTTCGCCTTGCCCTGCTGCAGCTTGAAGAAGCCGAGCTGGGTCTCGTAGAGACAACCGTTCAGGAAGACAAGGCTGGTGGCGTTGTCCAGGGGGTCGCCGAAATGGTCGCGAGACGCGACCAGCAGCCGGCGGGTCCCGTCGGGCGAGAAGGCCCAGACATCGCTATTGTAGGTGTCGCCGAAGTAGATCGTCCCGTCGGGCCCGACCTCGAGCCCATCGTTGGCGCCGAGTCCGGTCGCGAAGAGATCGGCCCGGCCCGCCGAGCCGTCCGCCTGGATCGGTATGCGCACCAGCAAGCCGCTTCCGGTCGGGCCGCCGGGGCCGCCATCGGTTCCCGCATAGAGGTAGCGCCCGTCCGGACTGAGGGCGACGGTGTTGGTCCCGATATATCCAACCGGGGTGCCGTTCCTCGCGTTCCACGTGCCGCTCTGCTCGGTCCAGCCGAGCAGCGGATCGTCCGACCAGACGACTCCATGGCCCGCGCGATCGAACTTCCAGATCACCCCGAGCGCGAGGTCGGAGACGTACACGTTACCGGTGCGGTCGACCGCGATGTCATCGGGGAAGCACAGCGGGATGCCCATGCCGCGCGTCACGAAGGGGCTCACCGCTCCGGTCTGCGGGTTGACGCGGTAGACGCCGGTGGCCGTATCGGTGGCGTCGCGACAATCGGGATGATCGGCCGCGAACAAGTCTACTTTCGTCGCCTTCTTGAAAGCAGCGAGAATCGTGCCGTCGGTGGGATCCCGCTCGAGCCCGATGAGGTCACCTTTGAGCCCGCCGCCCGGCACGTCCGCGATCTTCTTCTTCTCGCCCGTGGCCGGGTTGACATGCCAGATCTGGTCGAGGAGGAACAGCGAGACGTACAGCCCCGCCTTGCCGTCCGTGGTGATGCCCTCCGGCACTCCTGGGACATCGCCCGCGAAGTCGAACGTGACGACGGTCCGAGCGGTGCGACCGGGCACCGCCTGCGCGGACGCCTTGCCAGGGACCAGGACAAGGGCTAGCGCGAGAACACCGAGAATCGACGAGCCCAGTCTCAGCATTGAGCTCCTCCTCCACCGCATGAGTGCGCCTCCGAGAGCCGGGCCTAAACCTACACCCAGCCTCTGCCCCACATCAATGACGCATAGCGCCCGACGCACTCCGTCCTGACTTGCCTCGCGCCGAGGGCGGCGCTCTCATTCCGTGAAGCGCATCCCCATCTGCTGGAACATCGCTCCCGCAGCGGCCAGATGCTCCCGGGCCCGTCCGGGATCACTCGCTCGCCAGAGCGTGCCTAGCCCGAGCCGGCACTCCGCGACGAGGGGCCGGAGACCCAGCTCAGTGGCGAGGGCCAGCGCCACGTGGTAGTGACGCTCGCACGTGCGCTCGTCGCGCTCGACCGCCTGCGCATGGATCTGGCCGCGCAGGAAGATCAGGCGCGCCTCGGCGGCCCGCTCGTGCCGTGCTCGGGACAACGCCAGCGCCCGCTCGGCCAGCTCGATCGCCGCATCCGGCTCGCGGGCCAGCACGTGCGCCTCGCTGAGGTAGCCCAGGAAGACCACCTCCCGCGTCCGACGTCCGCGCGCGAGCTCCTCGAGCGCCTCTCGCAGGAGGGCAATCCCAGTTCCGGGCCGTCCCGTCTTGGCCTGCGCGTATCCGAGCATGGCTCTCGCCGCGCAGGACCAGGCGGGCAAGCCGGCCGCGCGAAAGTACTCGAGGCACGTCTCCAGCCCGGGCATCGCCTCGACGAAGTCGCCTCGGCACAGCAACACGTGGCAGCCATCGAGACGCAGGACATTGAGGGTGCTGGTGTGTCGGATCGCCTCCGCAATCCGGAGGGCTTCGGCGATGGTGGCCGACGCCGCCTCGAAGTCGCCGAGCTCTGCCTGGGATCGAGCGAGCTCGCCACGCGTATTCACCGACGGGTAGAGCGTTCGACCCATCCGCTCGCGTTCCAGGTCACCTCCCAGCAGTCGAGTGGCTCTGGCGAGGAGGCCGGTGGCCCGCTGATGGTCGCCGACGCTGCCGGAGATCATTCCAAGGTTGAGATTCGCGTGGATCAGTGTTGGCGCATCGCCGGTCGCCTCCGCCAGGGCGAGGGCCCGGGTGCCCGCTTCGAGCGCGCGAAGAATGTCGCCCGCGTACCAGAGGGCATTGGCCCGCAGCGTGGCGACCCTCGCGAGGTACAGAGGATTTCCCAGGCGCTCGGCGTGGAGTGCCGCCTCCTGTACGCACCGCAAGACGGCGTCACGCTCTCCGAGGGCGAAGTGGTGCGCGATACGGAAGCCGCGCAGCTCGATGGCCTGCTCGAGCGTCGCACGGCTCTCCGGCAGGCGGGTCAGCGCCTCGAGCGCCTGGTCGAAGCACGCGCCGGCCTGGGCCGAGGCCGAGCGTTCGGCCGCGACGGCGCCGGCGCGTTGGCCGTAAACCACGGCCTCGTCCCAGAGCTCGCCCCGGAACGTGTGATGCGCCAGGCGCTCCACGTGTTCGTCCGGTCGGAGGGCGGGCAGTCGCTCGAGCGCCCGGGCCACGGCGGCGTGGAGCAGCACGCGCCGCGGCGGCAGGAGCTGTCCGTGCACGACCTCTCGAACGCGCTCGTGAACGAAGTCGAAGCGCTCCCCGACGACGCGAAGCAGACGGCGACGGACCAGCCGCTCCACCTCCTCGGCCGCCTCGACCTCATCGAGCCCGCTCGCGCCCTGCAGCAAGGCGAAATCGAACTCGCGGCCGATCACCGACGCGACCGCCAGGACGCCGCGGCTTCGCTCGCCGAGCCGCTCGAGCCGGCCGGCGATCACCTCTCTGACCCGAACGGGCAGGGCAGGCCCGGTGGGGGTCTGCGCCACCGTGCCGTCGGCGAGGGCCCGCATCGTCTCCACCACGATGAACGGGTTGCCCTCACTGGTGGTGAAGATCTGCTCGGCGAGCCGGGCCACCGTGTCCGTGGAGGTGCCGGCCCGGGCCAGCGACTTCACCAGCGTGGCCGTCTCCTGACCCGAGAGCGGCGAGAGGGTCAGGCGCTCGACGCGCGGATCTTCGGCGAGCTCGGCCAGGACCGCGGCGGCCGGTGTGCCCGTCACCTCCTCTTCGCGTGCCGTCACCACGAGGAGCACGCGGGCGCTCCGCATCCGTCGGGCGACGAAGGCCAGGAGGCGCAGGCTCATCTCGTCAGCCCAGTGCAGATCCTCCAGCATGATGAGCCGGGGGTGCTCGACCGCCAGACACGAGAGCAGGTGGGTCACCGCCTCGAAGAGCCGCTGAGCTCCCTCTCCCGCGCGATCCGGCGTACCACGCTTGAACTCCGGCATGAGGCGCGCCAGCTCCGCCGTCCATGCCGGGCCCAGGCGCGCCACGAGCCGCGGATCATCGAGCCGCTCGCCGGCGCGAAGCGCGTCGATCCACGGAGCGAAGGAGAGGACCTGCTCGCTCAGGTAGGAGCGCCCCGGATGGCAGCGGACGCCCTGCCGGTGCGCCTCGGCCTCGAGCGCTTCGAGCAGGCTGGTCTTTCCGATGCCGGCTTCCCCGAGGAGGACCACCAGCCGGCCCTCTCCGCGTCCGAGCGCGGTGAGGGCCCCGTGCAGGCGGGCCATCTCGGCGTCGCGTCCCATGAGCGTGATCGGCTCGCGCTGGACGGCCCGCCCGGGCTGCCCCGGCGGGGCCTTGTCAGGCTCGGTGGTGCTCGGAGCGGCATGTGGCTGAGCGGATCGAACGATGTCCCGGTAGAGCTGCCTGGTCTCCGGTCCCGGCTCCAGCCCGAGCTCTCGTTGCAGCGCATCCACGCACAGCCGGTACTGTCTGAGCGCGTCGCCCCGTCGCCCCTGGCGCTCGAAGAGCCGCATCAGGTCCCGATGGACCGATTCCCGCGCAGGGTCGAGCGCCAGGATCCGCATCGCAGTCCGGATGGCCGGCGCGGCCGGTCTCCGATCCGTCTGGTCCGCGAGCAGCCTCGCGAGGGCCTCGACGGCCAGCTCACGCAGACGCTCCCGCTGCGCGAGAAGCCATTCCTCGAACGGCGGCTCCTTCACACGGATGCCTTCGAGGAGATCGCCTTCGTAGAGGGCCGCGGCCTCCGCGAGGGCGCCCGTCGAGCCGTCTCCCACCAGGGCCTCGAATCTCACGACGTCCACATCGAGGGCCTGCCCCTCGAGCGCCACCTCTCCGTGCTCCGCGATCAGGATCGCCTGGGGCGCGAGCGCACGGCGCAGGGTGGCCAGAGCCTGTCGCAAGCTCTGGCGGGCTTGCTCGTCACTCGTACCAGACCACAAGAGCGTCGCGAGCTTGTCGCGGGGATGGCGGCGGCCAGGGTCCGCCGCGAGGTACGCGAGCAGCGCCTGAGCCTTGTTGGACAGGCTGAGAGGGCGATCGGGGCCCAGCCGGGCCCGAAAGCCTCCGAGGAGGCTGAGCGAGAGCCTAGGTGCTTGAGACGCCCTCACGCGACGGACAGTCTAGACCACCGTCTCCAGGCGCAGCAACCGTTGACGCGCTTTTCACGGTCGTTCGCATGGTCCTCTGACGCCGTCGCGGTGAAATGGCGCGCGAGGAGGCCCACTCATGCGGACACCAGCGAATCGTCTCGCGCTCGTCCTCGCCTCGGCGGCTTGTCTGCTCGCGCTGACGTGCAGTGAGGCGGCGGCCCAGAGGAGCCGGCTCCTGGAGTTCGGTCCGGAGGGGCTCGAGCTCCAGCCGATCGTCACCAGGGAGCGCCGCGGGCAAGCCGTTCCGGCGGCCCGCCTGCCGGCCCGCGTGCCGGAAGGTGCCGCGAGCTGGCGTCCATGGGCGCTTTCCTCCGCGCGGGTCCTGCGGCTGCCCGCGCCTCCGGATGAGCGGGCGACGGCCGTCGAGCTGCGCGAGCTGAAGCGGCTGATGGCCGGGGACGACGCGGAGAGGCTGGACCGCATCCGTTACTGGGACGTCGGAGGTCCAGCCCATCGGTGGAACGAGATGCTCATGGAACTGCAGGTCGCGGATGTCGGCCGCGAGGCGGGAACCAGGCCGTCCGCCTTGCTCGCCACCGCGGTGCACGACGCCCTGATCGCGGCCTGGGACTCGAAGTACGCCTACAACCGGCGGCGTCCCAGCGAAGAGAGCGCGTTGGTTGTGCCGGAAGTCGTGGTGCCGCGAAGCCCGTCCTATCCGTGCGAGCACGCGGTGACCGCGGCCGCCACCGCCGCCGTGCTGGCCCATCTCTTCCCCGCCCATGCCGGGCGCTTCGCCGCGGCTGCTCACGAAGCCGCGTGGAGCCGAGTGATGGCGGGCGCCGCCTACCCGAGCGACGTGCGAGCCGGGCTCGAGCTTGGTCGCCTCGTCGCCGCGCAGGTGCTCGAGCACGCCAAGGCGCACGATGTGGCCGAATGGGCCCAGCTGGTCCCGGTCATCTCGGTGAGCCAGACGGCAGGCGAGAGGCAGTAGACTCACCGCCCCCCGGAAGTGGCGGCTCCACGTCGCCGCCTCGGGCTTCCTTCCTGCGTTGCACGCGCCGCGTCACGGCACCAATGCCAAGACGCCTTGGCATCCAGACCAGGGACACCCCGCAGAGATCATGAGAACTGTGCAGGTAAAACAATGAGCTGAGCCCTATCCGACGCTGGCATAGCATGTGCTGTTCGCCTCCGAGGCGCGGTGCGGGTCCTAGCGCGAAGGACGGAGATTGCCGCGGCTCGTGTGGAGGCGGTGCGACACCAGCAGCGTCTCACCGGCAGGTATCCTCCTGGCGTGACGTACCGGTCCTCACCATGGGAAAGGGGGTGTCATGAGCAACGGACGAACAGGGCAAGGGCACCAGGATTTCCGCCGCGTCGTGGTCGCCGCCGCGGTCGGCAACGTGATCGAATGGTACGACTTCTACATCTTCGGCAGTCTCGGCGCGTTGCTGGCGGCCAAGTTCTTCGCGGGCTCCAACCCGGCCATCGAGTTCCTCAAGACGATGGTCATCTTCAGCGCCGGCTTCCTCATCCGGCCGGTCGGCGCGCTGCTCTTCGGGTGGCTGGGTGACCGCGCGGGCCGCAAGGTGACGTTCATGGTGACCCTGATGGGAATGGGCATAGGCACCGCGGTCATCGGCCTGGTGCCGACGTACGCCTCCATCGGACTCTCCGCCGCGTTCATCCTGCTGGTCCTGCGCTTGATCCAGGGCCTGTGCCTGGGCGGTGAGTACGGGGGCGCCATCACGTACGTGGCCGAGCACACCCCCGACGATCGGCGGGGTCTCTACACCGGCATCCTCAACACGTCCCCGACGATCGGGATCATCGTGTCCCTCGTCGTCGTGATCGGCGTCGAGAGCCTGATGGGGAAGGAGGCCTTCGAGGCCTGGGGCTGGCGTATCCCCTTCCTGATCTCCTTCTTCCTGGTGATGATCGCCGGCTACATCCGCCTGTCGCTGCAGGAGACGCCGGTGTTCATGGATATCCGCGCGAAGGGCCGGCAGACGAAGAACCCCTGGAAGGAAGCGTTCCTCAGCGCCAACATCCGCTACGTCCTGATCGCCAGCGTGATGGTCTTCGGCGAGGGCGTGGTCTGGTACAGCAGCCAGTACTGGACCTACTTCTTCCTGCAGAAGGGCGCCGGGATGGACCTCATCACGGCGAGCTGGATCATCGGTCTCGGCCTGCTGCTCGGGACGCCCACCCTGGTGTTCTTCGGCTGGCTGTCGGATCGGATGGGCCGCAAGCCGGTGCTGCTGGCCGGCCTGCTGCTGCCCGCCCTGCTGTACTATCCGCTGTTCAACTGGCTGGCCAGCGTGACCGTGAAGGGCCAGGAGAACTACGCGATCGCGGTCATCATCGTGGCCATCCTGGTCTCATTCGTGGGGATGGTGTACGGGCCGATCGGGGCGTTCCTGGCCGAGTTCTTCCCGAGCCGCATCCGCTACACGTCCGTCTCGGTGCCGTACCACATCGGGAACGGCTGGGGCGGCGGCCTGGTGCCGACCATCACCTACGCCTCCTTCATGGCCCACGGGAGCCTGGGGCAGGCGCTCATCTACCCCATCGTGGTGCCCGCGATCTGCTTCGTGATCCTCCTGTTCATCATGCCGGAGACGCACAAGATCAGCATCTGGGACGCGGAGCGCCGGCAAGCGGTCTGAGCCGCCGCGAGCGGGGCGGGCACGGCGGAGACCTCGTGCCCGCCCCGCCGCTTTCGCTTCTCAGGCCGGCTGCCCCGGCCCCTCCACGAACGTGAACCCGAAGCGCCCCTTGATGCAGAGGTGGCCGTGGGTCACCGAGTTGTCGGCGGGGGAGGTGACCTTCACGATGCGGTTGTCCTGCACGTGCAGGGTGAGCGTGCAGCCGACGCCGCAGTAGGCGCAGATGGTGTCGGCGGTGTGCTGGCGCGCCTCGTCCCACTGGCCGGCCGCGCGCATGTCGTGCTCGCGCTTGAACATGAGCGCGCCGGTGGGGCACACGCCGATGCAGTTGCCGCAGTACACGCACGCCGAGTCGGGCAGGGGCACGTCGCCCTCGGTGGAGATGCGCGCGTCGAAGCCGCGGCCGGCCACCGCGATCGCGAAGGTGTTCTGGGCGTCGACGCCGCAGGCCTCCACGCACTTGTAGCAGAGGATGCACTTGCCGTAGTCGCGGATGTAGAGGTCGTTGTCGACCTTGACGGGCTGGGCGACCGTCTCGGCGGCGGCCCCGTCGGGCGCCTCGTGATGCCCGGGCTCCCGGGCGTCGCGCTCGCCGCGGGCCGCCGCGCGGGCGGGCGGGCCGTGGCGCTCCGGGCGCGCCCCGTAGCGGGCGAGCAGATCGCCCACGCCCGGCGCGGTCGAGAGGTCCACGGAGGAGGCGAGCAGCTCCAGCACCATCCGCCGCGAGAGGCGGACGCGCTCCGAGTCGGTGAGGATCGTCATGCCCGGCTCGACCGGCCGCGAGCAGGCCGGAACGAGCGCGCGCGAGCCCGCCACCTCCACCACGCACACCCGGCAGACGTTGACCGGCGTCAAGGTCTCGAGGAAGCACAGGGTGGGCACGTCGAGGCCGCGCGTGCGGCACGCCTCGAGGATGGTGGCGCCGGCGGCCACCGTGGCCGGCTCGCCGTCGATGACGACATCGACGGGGGCGGCGGCGGGCCGCTCCGGGGCGGCGGGGGGGCGGCTCGGCGGCGGCGGGCTCTCGAACCAGATCGGAGCGGGCTTCACGCGCGCGACTCCACGAGCGCGAGGCGGGCGAGCGCGGACTCCACCGCGCTCGAGGCGGTCTGGCCGAGGCCGCAGATGGAGGCGTCGCGCATGACCTGGCCCAGGTCGCGCAGCAGGGCCAGCTCGTCGGCGCCGGCGCGGCCCGCCGCGCGCAGCCGCGCCAGCAGCTCCTCCTGTCGGACCGTGCCCACGCGGCACGGCACGCACTGGCCGCACGATTCGTCGCGGAAGAACTCGGCGATGCGGCGCACGACGTCGAGCATGTCGGCGCCCTCGCCGAAGGCCATGACCACACCGGAGCCGAGCGTCGCGCCGATCGCCCGCGTCCCCTCGAAGGTCAGGGGGACGTCGAGCTGGTCGGGTCCGACGAATACCCCGGCCGCGCCGCCCAGGAG